>JBDLWO010000306.1:0-2536 GCA_039804245.1 Bacteroidota bacterium | reverse complement strand
GTGGAGGCTCCATCATTTCTGAAAATAGCATTGTCGAAATTGGGCAAGCCCAGAAAAAACAGGGGATCAGCGTTGAATTGAAGCGCCTTTCGATTGAGGAAAGGAGCAGAATTCGGACAGACAATTACAGAGAGCCAGGTGACCGGAAATTCAGATTCAATCAGATAAATATTTCCGTCGGGAGCCAGTTGCATCTGACCAAACAGGGCAAACTGCGGAGAAGGGAGTTGTGCAAATATGACTGCGCTGCCTGTTATATCCGGCGCTGTCAGGCTGTAATATCCGAAAGCAGCGTTACTCGTGTTGAAAAATAGCCTTTTGCTGTCAGGTGAAAACTCGAACCAGATAATATCCGTCAAATTCAGTCCGGCATCGGTGATGACGCCCGTCTGGTTATCGAAAGGCAATATTCTGTCTGAACTGCAGAGCCATTTGCCGTCGGGAGAGCCCTTGATGATACCGCCCGAGATAATGTTGTAGAGCGTTGGCGTTCCTACCCCTGCGGCAGTAACGGGGAATACACTCATACCTGCATTGTCGCTGTGGGCAATAATCCAGTAGTCGGTGCCATTCTGGTGGCGCACGGCACAGAGTCCCTCATAGGACGGAACGAGAATCATTTCGTTGTAGTCCACTACACCGCCGAGGCCTCCGTTCTGAGTCATATCCACTTCAAAACAGGAAAGACCACGCCCGAGCGGTTGTCCGGGCACTTCGCCACCTACATTGTATTCAACCTCTTCCATAGTGAACAGATAGTAACGGTCGGGCGTACCCGGTCGGGGAATAATTACGGCCGACTGGGCAGAACTGAACCCGCCGCCCTCGGTATTGCCCATATCGTACATCACATCGTGGTTTCTGTTCCATATTTTTCCGCTGCTTTGTCCGCTCAGTATCGGGTCGCGCCCTCCGCCGTTGGAGTAAAACAACAGATTCCCGTCAGCATCGGCGATAGAGGCACTTCCCTCGAAGGAAAACATGGAACTGGGCGTAGTGATCACAGGAGCACCCGAGTTAAAATCGAGGGCAGCCCCCATGCCAAAATGCCAGATATTGCCCTCTTTCTGGGCATTTGCCACACCAGAGAGCATGGTAATCAGAAAAAAAACGACAGCTTTCTTTTTCATATTTGTCAGCGAACGAGGGTTATATCACCTGACTTGCGGACGAGGCCGTCGCAGGTATTCATTTCGAGTTGCCAGGTGTAAACACCGGGCTGAGCGGGTTGGCCATCAGCAAGGCCATCCCATGGCTCGGCGGCATCATTAGACTGAAAAACAAGCTCTCCCCAGCGGGAGTAAATACGGAGCAGATAACCTTCGGGCCTGATTTCAGCTCCATAAATCCTGAAAAAACTGTTTTCCGTTGAATTGCCGGGGGCAAATATATTGGGAATGTAGAAAGGGCATGGCTTTTTGACCGTAACCGTGACAGAGGCCGTATCGGAGCAGCCTTCAGCGTCGTAGCCGGTAACAATGTAGGTTACTGTTTCATTATTGGTGGCAACCGGATTGGGGCAGTCAGTACAAGTCAGTCCGGTTGGTGGCTGCCATTGGTATGATTCAGCTCCGGTAGCCCCCAGGGCAACAGGCACCCCTTCCGGAGTCAGCAAGTCGGGGCCTGCATAAACAACGGGCGGGGCAAGTACACTTACTGATACCTGCGCAGTATCGGAACAGTCGCCGATTGAAACCGCTACACGGTAAACAGTCGTATTATCCGGAGTTATGGTTAAATCACTATTGTCTGACAATACAGCTCCGGTTTCATCCTGCCAAAGATAAGAAGTACCTCCGGAAGCGGACAGCAGTGCGTCGGCGCCCTTACAAACAGCAGTATCGGGAGAAACTGACACATCCGGGATAACGCCCCTTGATTTTATTTCAATCGTATCAGTTACTACACCACATTCGCTGTTAATTATCACGGAATAGACGCCGGGGGAGCTGACCTGTATAGCGGGCGTATTTTCTCCGGTGTTCCAGAGCGGAGTGCCGGGAACATCCACTTCGGGTTTCAGTTCCAGTATTTCACCTGTGCAGATTGACGTGTCGGCGGGCAGTATATCAGTTTCCTCATAACTGCGGCAGGTTACTTTTTCAGCAAATTGTATGTCTGCCGTCGTGATGGAGATATTTTGTTTCACTGTATTCTGGGCAACCGTCAGCGGATAGTCGGAAGCTGCCAGCGGGTTGTCCACTGGCAACTGAAACACCTGAAATGACTTTCTGCAACAGGAATAACGCGGGTTTGCCCTGCTGATGAAGGGCTGACGGGCAATTCCGGTAACACTTGTGTCGGTGGATCCGCAGAAAACTGCCTCATCATCACCGAAAATTACATCAGTTCCGAATTCCTGGTAATCAGATCCAAAGGCAATATTCCCGGTCAGGTTACCTGTTTTGGTCAGCGTGGCAATAACCAGGTCGCCATCGGCGGGTGGAAAGACGATTGGCGTGGTCATGCCTGCCAGCGCCAGTGTATCGGGGCCGATCATCCCGATTCCGATGGGTGCCAGACCACTGGCATTTGA
>JBDLWO010000305.1:0-3246 GCA_039804245.1 Bacteroidota bacterium | reverse complement strand
GAAAATCGGCATTGACGGGAGTTGTCTGATGGAAGAAATCATTGGGATCATAGGGGAATGGAGTTACACCGCCATTCTGGAAAAACAACGGATCATTCTGGCAGTCCAGACCGGGGCAATTGATGCTAACCGTGGTGTTTTCGACAATAGAAACAGCCCCGCTGCAGTCCGACATAAAATGAGTGATTGCACTCGGACGATACCAGCTGACTGTACGCGAGCAGGCGCCCGGCGCGACTGTTACATCAATAACCGGTTCAAAATCAACCAACGGAACCGGTACCGGCGAAACATCGGGCGGCGTTACGTCCTGAACGGTAACAGAGAAGAAACAGTCGGCATAATTAAACGACTCATCAGACACTCCCCAGGTAACAGTAGTTGTTCCGATCAGGAATGTTTCGCCATCCAGCGTATTGGAGAAATTGTAGTCGTTGGCTTCAGGAGCCAGTAAAAGGCAGTTTTCAGAAACTGACGCATCAAATGCAGAACCAACAACTGTATAGGAGCATGTAAACGGATCCTCGTCAACCGTTATATCAGCCGGACAGGTGATTACAGGAGGTTCAACATCCAGTATTTCAACCTGTGTGGCACAGAAATTGACATTTCCGGCAGCATCTGTTGCGGTTATACCTACAAATGAAACTCCCGGGGGAAAGTCGGCACTCACGTTCCCGTCGACCCCGTTGTCAGGAGTGATGGATGCGCCCGACAGGGAGAAGGCATTCCAAACAACATCAACGCTGCAATTGTCAGTGGCTACTGCACTGAAAGAGACGGGAGCAGTGCAGATACCCGGATCAGTATTCGCTCCGACGAAAACAGGGCAGGAAATGGACGGTGCTTCCGTATCCTCTACAGTAACATCGAAAGAAACATAAACGGGATTCGGGTCAATACCGGGAGTATAACCGCTGTCTTCGATGACATAAGTAACCGTGGTTATACCCGGATTGAAGGTTTCAACACCTGCATCATTTCCCGGAACCGGACTCAGGGCGGAACCCACAGCGGTAGCGCCGGTCAGATAATAGGAAATAGCGACATTGGCAGGACAGTTATCAGTCCACTCGCCGGCAGCCAGTACAGCGGGGTGAGAAAACTTCGGTGAATAGATCAGGCTGATGCCGGGAATGGCGCTGGCCGTGCACGCACCCGGATCCATTCCGATCACAACGGGAAATGGTGCGACAGCTTCCGGACCAGTATGATCTTCAATTTGCAGGTTGAACAGAACTGCTGCACTTTCGGACGTGGGGTCGTATTCTCCGCAGGGGAAAGGATGCATGGGATCGGGGTTGTCGCCATCATTGACAGTAGCCCAGACAGGTATGAATGAATTTACGTGCGACTGGTCAATTCCCACTACACTACCACCCGAGTTGGTACCAAAAAAGCAATCGGGCCACCCTCCTGCCCACGGATACGGCGCAGTTTTGGTCTCATCCTCATATAACCTGATCTTGTAATCGTCCAGTGGGTTGCACGGGGCTACTGTCAGGATAAAACTGTTGGCTATATTTGAATTGAAAACAGCCGTTCCATTCACCTGGTCAACGACAATCAGCATATTGATCGGAGCCGGAGGAGCAGTAATGATAGGACACTGTGCATTTGCGTTTGCAGCAAGAAATACCAGCAGGAATGCCACAACCGGGAGGCGCATCGTGGAAATATTATTCATGGTTAACAAATTAGATGATGGGAAAAGGGAAAGGCGGTACCCTGAAGAGTGCGGATGACTCTTCATCAATTTCTTCGATTTGGAAAAAAATGATATTTGTGACAAGTTGTGTTTCGTTTGCGCGCGTGAACGCGCGTTAATAATAAAAGCATGTCTGGTACAGGAAATCCAGCAAAACGAAACCAACCGTATAGCGGCGGCCTGATTATATCAGGTGTGCGAGCGCAAAAAAGGAGAATTGCGCGCAGGGATACAGGGGACAACAATGCTGCTCATTTTCACATCACACAACCTAAGGGGATTAAAAATGGGTTTTATGCCGATTTCGGGTGCAAGTTTACAGTGAATTATTCAAAAAATGAACCCAAATTTTAAACAGCATAACTCCAGACTTTTCAGGAGACCAGTTTACCATCAGGAATGCATACTGAAAGGCCGGAAAAACACCGGATTTTCTGTGTAATTTATTTACCTGCAACCTGTGATATGAATAATTTTCAAAAACCGTACCAATTTTTGAATAATCACCGGAAGCGTACAAAAGGTTTTATTTATGACAAAAAAAAGGGTGCAAAACCGAAGCTCCGCACCCCTTTTTTCATTCAGACAGAAATGACTGTTTACCTGCTTCCGGTTATCATCTTCTTCGACTTTGTGCCGAAAGGCGTAATCAGTTCGCAGAACAGAATTCCGTAACCCGCAGCATTTTCCATCCTGAATTCCATTTCATGGTAGCCGGCGTTATACTGGCGTTTGTATCTGGTGATTTCACGACCACTCACATCGGTTACTCTGATTACTGCCTCGCAGGCGTCAGGAAGGATAAACCCGATTGTGGTTACATCAATGAACGGATTCGGTATGTTCTGCAACAGTTGCAATTGTGGTGCAGTATTGCTTTCCGGAGTACCCGTTGCTGTAGTATTGGTGAACACCAGGCGAACAGGCCCCTGTGCCATGGATTCAGTGAACGCCAGGCACTCGAGTACCTTGTCGTCCAGCCTGATCACATCACTCAGTTTCATACCCGTTTCGAGCGCTTTGAAACGCAGCCTGAATACATTGGTTCCGGGCATGAGGGTAGTTCCATCAGCACTTGACCATACCACCCTGAATTCGCCGGCTGCCACATCAGTTGTACCAAAATTGTCTGCATTCATCGGAATAGCATCTGTATCACTGCAACCCAGGAATTGCACCTGCGACGGATCGAAATCAATACCAAACTGGAAGGCTGCCAACTGGTTGAAGCCGTCGGTATTGAAATGCAGTTCGTATTCATTGCCCGCCTGCAGCACCTCATCCCGAACCGTCCATACCAGTGGGCCCGTTGTTGGAAGAGCCAGCGGATTGGCTGAACCGTTCATATCTCCCAGTTTAACACCGAAGAAGTCCTGGCCCGTGACATCTGCACCGGTAACATTGAGCGTGATACTCTCGGGAAACGAAGCCACCACATTAGGGCCAGTAACAGGCATGACATAAGTTGTCGGGATGAACCTCCAGAATACGTTGAACGCTGCCAGTGCGGAAGCGTTGCCCGCCAGTGCCTGGGTAAT
>JBDLWO010000304.1:0-3069 GCA_039804245.1 Bacteroidota bacterium | reverse complement strand
GGTCACCTGGAAGTACATCCAGGATTCAGGAGAAAAATTGGACAGGCAGCTGCTCGTATAAGACCCGGGCAAACCTCCCACCGCCGAACGCAGCTGCATGGTATCTGATACACACACCGCGCTGGCGCAATCGGAACCGGCAGTAAACCAGTCTGCCACATTCAGTGTAACCTGGGAGCAGGCATCGAAAGAGCCGTCATCCACATCATCCAGATCAACCAGTACTTCCCCGTTTGCATCCAGCTGAACGGTGATAGTGTCGCACTTGGCCACGGGGGGCGTGACATCGCCAGTCACAATGAGAGTCGTGGAGGCGCTGGCTGTAGCACCGGCGCCATCAGTGATGGTCACGGTGTAGATGCCAGCTACACCAGTCATTATGGCTTGGGTAGTAGCAGCAGTGCTCCACAAATAAGCCGTACCCATGCTTGCCGTGAGCGTAGCCGTAGTTCCGCACGGGATGGTATTTCCCGGATTGACGCTGATACCGGCCTGCGCCGACACTTTGCCGGCAAGAAACGACAGCATCAGGAGCGCTATTCCGAGTCTGTAGAGTTCGATCATCCGCAGATTGATTATATTTTTCTTCATTACAATGTGTAACCGGTGGTGCATGAATTGAATCATAGCCGCTGTTGTGGGATTTTTCAAAACATACCCACAAAAAATAAACCAATTTTTAATATGATGGCATAAAATTACCCCTATTTGTACGAACAGGGCGATTATTCTGTTATTATATGTTTTTTACATGAAAATAAACTGGCACACATATTCCGTGTTGACTCATTTTACTGCATACCTGCCCCTCAATGAGGACTTTATCCATACTTTTGCGTCAAATTTGTCAGCCATGAAATTTCAGTTCATACTCGCCCTTTTTATTACTACCGGGTTCCTTGCAGCTCAGCCGGCTAACCTCGAAACCTCTTCTCCCGACGGACAGGTGAAAGCCTGGCTGACACTCAGCGCAAATGGCGAACCGTCTTACAAAATTTCCTTTGGAGGCCGTGAAGTGGTGGCCTCGTCTCCCCTCGGACTGCAGCTGCGCAACCACGACATGACCAAAGGCCTTAGTGCTGCCGGCAACCGTACCTTTACCCGCTCGGAAACCTGGAAACCCGTCTGGGGCGAGGTGGACCAGATCGCCGACCAGTGCAACGGAATTGTACTTGAACTCCGGGATGCCTCCGGACTGAGGATGGATATTGTCATGCGCGTTTATGACGACGGGGTCGGTATCCGGTATGAATTCCCGGAGAACGACAAGGCAAGGGCGCTGGTTATCATGGATGAAGTCACTTCTTTCAACCTGACCGAAGACCTGCAGGCCTGGTGGGCGCCCAGCGACTGGGATTCCAACGAGCACACGTACAAAAATACCCGCCTGAGCCAGGTGGACGCCACCAGCTACCTCGGCGATATCGAGCCTTTCAACCAGAAGATAAAAAATGTGCGGGCCATGCTCACACCAGTCACCATGCAGTCGGACAACGGGTACTGTATCTCCATCGCCGATGCCGCTGTTCAGGACTACGGGGCCATGCATCTCGAACAAGGTAAAAATCCGGCGCACCTGCGCGCCCGCGTGATACCCGGAGCCGACGACCGGGTGATCGCTGCCGGAAAAATGCCGTTCAATACGCCCTGGAGAGCCATACTGCTCGAGAAAGATCCGGCAGGCATTCTGTCTAACCGACTGATCCTCAATCTGAACGAACCCTGCAAGATCGAAGGCGATCTCTCCTGGATCAAACCGCAGAAATACGTGGGCATCTGGTGGGAAATGCACATCGGCAAATCAACCTGGTATTATACCGACAAGAATACCGGAAAGCCCGTTCCCAACCACGGCGCCAACACGGCCAATGTGAAAAAATATATTGACTTCGCTGCAAAAAACGGATTCTCCGGCGTACTCGTGGAAGGCTGGAATACAGGCTGGGAAGAGTGGTTCAACTCGGGAAAGGAGGAAATTTTTGATTTTTCAAAGCCCTATCCCGACTACGATATGGATGAAATCAGCCGGTATGCCAAAGAGAAGAATGTGAAAATCATCGTGCACCATGAAACATCGGCAGCCGTGCCCAGCTATGTGCGCCAGATGCCCGCCGCGTACGACTATATGAAAAAACACGGCTTTGATGCCATCAAAACAGGCTATGTAGGCTATGTGATCCCCAAGGGGCAATGGCACGACGGCCAGTATATGGTGAACCACTACAACGATGTGCTGCGGGAAACGGCCAAACGCCAGATCATGGTGGTAGCACACGAACCCACCTGCCCGAGCGGCCTGCACCGCACCTGGCCCAACTTCATGGCCGCCGAGGCTGCCCGCGGTCAGGAATACAACGCCTGGAGCAAGGGCAACGACCCCAGCCACGAACTGACCCTCATTTTCACCCGCTGGCTCGGCGGTCCGATGGACTACACCCCGGGTATTTTCCAGCTGGAACTCAATCAGTTCGACCCGAACAAGAAAGAACGGGTGCGCACTACCCTTGCCAAACAACTGGCCCTGTATGTAACACTTTACTCACCGGTACAAATGGCCGCCGACCTGCCCGAAAACTACGAAAAACGCCCGGCAGAGTTCCAGTTTATACGCGATGTACCCACCGACTGGTCGGATACCCGCATCCTGAATGCAGCCGTAGGCGATTATGTAACCATCGCCCGCCGGAAGAAAAACGCATCCGACTGGTTTATCGGCAGCATGACCGACGAGCAAAGCCGCAGTTTCAAGGTAAAACTCGATTTCCTGGAAAAAGGCAGGGTGTATGAGGCTGTCATCTATGAAGACGGTCCAGACGCGCACTACCTGAACAACCCCTATCCGGTCAATATCCGGAAAATACAGGTGCGCAAGGGCGACAAACTGACTATTAACCTGGCAGCAGGGGGCGGTTTTGCGGCAAAACTGACGCCAAAGAAATGATGTTGCAGGTCAGGAACGGGCAAACTGCAGGAGTAAACTGTAATCAGATTTGTCGGCAGCTTTCACTGCTTTGAGATAAGCTGAGCGAGCATCACCCTCATTGGACAAATTGGCTGCACCCCAGCTGA
>JBDLWO010000303.1:0-4088 GCA_039804245.1 Bacteroidota bacterium | reverse complement strand
CGGTAACAGCTTCGAACCGTCCTTTCAGTTCTCCGTCTCCGAGCAGGATAACCTGTACTCCGATTCCGAGATCCCTGACGAGCATTCGGGTTAGTTCGAGTGCCAGAAACTGTGCTCCGTGCGGGTGTGCATCATGCGATACCACTATTATTTTGTAGGTTGCCTGATGTGCCAGCCTTTGTGTATTTCTGAGTGCGTCGTATGTCGCCTGTAGCCAGGCGTAGCCGTGTTTCGCATCCGGTTCCAGATAGGCTCCTTCTGCCCATTCGTTCCACGCGTTTACGAAAATGAGGCGCTTGTCGCGTTCAGCAAATCGGATCAGGGTATCGCGGATAGCATTTTCGAGCCACTCCCCGTACTTTGCGGGTGTATTGTTCAGAAAAACAGTCGCCCGGCTTTTTCTCCGGGCGGTGTTGTCCCAGGCGGGACATACCCCCCGGAAAATTGTGGTGCCCGGATTATCGTAATATTTAATGCGTCGCCAGAGGTGTCTCCACTCCAGTATCCTGCCTGAGAAGTTTTCTGATTCTTCCACGGGGTGAAGAACATCGTTGGTGCCCATATTATTGGGTGGAAATTCGATCATCGCATTTAGCCCGTATAAACACGGATCAGGCTGATCGAATGAAAGCGTGCCAGCTACAAATATATCACCAACGGCATTATCTGTGCACCAGGTTCGCCATCTCTGTACAGTTTCTTCCGGAGCTGGCAGGATGCCTGGCCTGTAAATAATCAGTAGTGGCTTGCCGTCAACACGAATATACCGGGGGTCTTTGAGATACCGGCTGATGTGGGAAATGAAGGCCAGGTCATCTGCCGGTGAATGTTTCTGGGCGATGAGTACATCCTGTTCCAGTCCATCCCAGCGCCGTGTCCAGTTTTCATTGGCCCAACTCAGGCAGAAGGAAAGATCCAGACTGCTGTTGTTCAGGTAATTGATGACAGGTTGTTCCAGCAGTGTTTTACCGTTGAACCAGTAGAAGTGAAAGCAAAATCCTCCGATTCCGTATTCTTTAGCCAATTGTACCTGCCGCTTCTGTACCTCTGGATTCAACAGGTTGTAATAGCCCAGTTCTCCCGGAATTCTTGGCTGATAGTGATCTTTAAACTGCGGTAACGCACTTTTTACATTAGTCCATTCAGTAAACCCCTCTCCCCACCAGGCATCGTTTTCGGGTATCTGATGAAACTGGGGAAGATAGAAGGCAATAACTCGTGCAGGAGGTACTATCTTTGGGATTTCACTGTGATAGGGTACGTAGCCGCAGTTTTCCTCAGCCGGAGTCAGGAAACTTTCCTCAGGAGATTTCTCAAAAAAGGTTCGATTGCCAATACTGCCTGGTTCCCTGGTTGCATCACTATGGTGCTCAAAAGCAGGAAACAGTCTGTAGAATATTATCCGCATCCGGTTTCGGGTTACTCTCGAAACCGGTAGCCGGGTCAGCGATAATCTCAGCAGGTCGAATAGTTTCCTCAAAAGACCCCTGAGTTCCTGTTTTTCTGATGAATTTTCCATTAAATCTGTCTGATTGCAGGTCGTATATTCATGCTTACAATCCCGCCCTGCTGTATATCTGCCGGATCAACAGCCTGGAATACAAGTGCATCGGTAACGCCTGCTATCCTAACCCTGCCTTCGTTTGTCAGAGCGTTTACAGAGATACCAACAAAGTAGAACCCTTTCAGCAAGTTGCACCTGAACTTCCAGGTCATTTGATATGTCTGACCGGCCGATATGGCAGCTACTGTCATTTCGGTTTTTCCGGTATTCATACCGGCAAGAAAATAACCTGTCTCACTGTTGAACAGAATCCGAAAAGCTACATCTGTCAGGGGCTCATGAAACCTTACTGAATAATGGCACTGGTATTCTTCGCCACTCAGTAAAACATTAACCTGTTCCCCCTTAAGCGTCTCTATCTTTGCACCATAGATGTCCAGATTACAATGACGTTCAACAATTGTGCTCCTGGGTATCATATCGGGTATGTATTGTGCTTTGGGCCGGGTAAGGTCCTTTATGATGGATTTCCCCGGTTCCTCCCTCGAGGCATCCTTCTTCCGATCGTCGGCAGCCTCTTTGTCCTTTCTGCGGTTTATTTCCTCATAAATTTCCGCCTTCAGTTTTTCATCCTGATTTAACACCCTGACTTCTTCCAGCAGGCTGGAAATTCCCTCTTTTTTGGTATTCGAAAGCTTGTTATACATGGCTGTTACCAGTTTGGGCGGTCCGTCAAGAATCAATTCTCCTTCATTCAGCCATATACATCTGGTACATAGTTCATTGATGGAATTGGAAGAATGACTCACATAAAGCACCGTTTTCCCGCCATGGAAAAACTCCTCCATTTTAGCAAAACACTTTCTTCTGAAAAGTTCATCGCCTACCGACAGAATTTCATCGAGAATGAGTACATCCGGCCTGATATTGATGGATACAGCGAATGCAAGTCTTGCCCGCATACCGGATGAATATACTTTCAGGGGTTGTCGTATAAAATCGCCGATTTCAGCGAAATCAAGGATTTCATCCAGCATGGCATCGGTCTCTTCCTTCCCGAAGCCGTGAATACTGTTGTAAAAGTATATATTCTCAAGCCCCGTAAAGTCAGGATTGAAACCGGCGCCCAATTCAATCAGCGGTACAATGTGACCGTTTACAATCAATTCACCCGAGCTTGGGGGCAGTATGCCTGCAATTATTTTCAGGAGTGTTGATTTGCCAGACCCATTTCGGCCAATTATACCGAGAACCTCGCCCTTTCTGACCTGGAGATTGATATTGTTCAGGGCAACAAAATTCCGGTGATAACTCTTTTTCAAAGGGTTCAGAGCTTCCCTTAACCTGTCTGATTTGTTATCATACAGTTTGTAGCTCCTGCAAATACCTTTCAGGTCTATAATAATATCGTTACTGTCCATGTTTTTCAATCAGACTGCTTCAGCGAAATGTGGCCGCAACTTGTTGTGTACAGTGATTCCGGCCCACAATAACACAAATGTGAAAGACCAGAAATAAAGTGTCTGCCAGGGATGATTCCAGAACCCGTTGCCGTACAGCAGGCTGTCCCGGTAGCCGTTCACGATGTAAACCATCGGATTCAGCTGTATCCACCGGGCAGTTGTTTCCGGCAGATCTTCCAGTCGCCAGAATACAGGTGTCAGGAAAAAAAGTATCCTGTTTGCTATGGCAATCACATGACTGATATCGGGAAAAAACAGATAGATGGATGATGTCAGCCAGGCTGCACCTGTCAGAAAAACCGAGAGCGCTGTTATGTAATACAGCAGCTGGAACCAGTAAACTGTTGGCCAGATATTATTGAAAATCAGGATTGACAGCGCTATTGCCATGACTATCCCATGCACCATCAGACCAGATATGAGACGCACAAGCGGCAGTATTTCCATCCTGAAATTAACCTTTTTGATAAGGAACTCATGATCCTTGATAACCTGCGTCAGGCTCTGAAGATTGCTGAACAGGTCGAATGCCATGTTGCCGCAGAGCAGGTAAAGTATAAATGGTATTTTGCCATTATCGGAATTTCCGAATCGAGCGCTGAAAATCAGATATAGAATTCCTACAAAGGCAATCGGGTCAACTACGGCCCAAAATATGCCAAGCATGTTTTTGACGTATTTGCGCCTGAAGTCACGGACTGCCAGCGACCAGACAGCTTGCCTCTGGCGCTTTATTTCGGACAAAAACAATATGATTGCTCTCACAAACGCTATTTTTGAGGTCTATGCCTCATTAAATAAACAAGGCTTTGCCATTCATAAGTAACAGCGACTTATGAAAAAACTCCATCGCACACTCGATTGCCAACAGGGCACAGTGTTGTTTACGATTACAAAGGAGTACCACCCACATTGACGCAAATATACTCAAAATTGGGGCCAGTGGTTTTGAAAGGCATCCTTTATGTTTTCCCGATCCCTGAATTGACGCTCATTTCAGTTTTTTACTGCATCTTTGAGGTCAATTTCAACCGGGGCGTCCCTCGCCTTTAATCACATCACTCAAACCGATTGCGATGAAACCAGCACACGTTCTCTTCGTCCTTTTCCTGTTTATCCAG
>JBDLWO010000302.1:0-5516 GCA_039804245.1 Bacteroidota bacterium | reverse complement strand
CTACGGAAGCCTCACCGGTGCTTATAATGCCAAAAATCGCGCCAATGCCACCATTGGCCAGCCTGTTCTGGGCAGTTACTTCGGTCTCCAGAATCAGGGCTCATTCGGCTTCTGGGCCCGTTTCATGCTTCCGCCTGCCTCCCCGATGGTGCAGGCCAGCGAAGGCGACCTGGAAGACAGGGTACAGGTTAACTGGTACCCCGATCCGCTTTCGCCACCCGCAACGAGTTACAAGATTTACCGCAACGACGCACTGCTTGCCACGGTTGACGGAGAAACATTCTCCTTTATTGACTTCAACGTGCTGGCAGGCAAGTTCTACACGTACGCTGTCTCAGGGGTGAATATCTTCGGCGAAGGACCCCGGGTCAATACGCTCGGTTTCCTGAACCCGAATGGCAGCATCACTGGTCAGGTTAAAACTTTCAGTAATAACCCGGTACCAGGTGCTATCGTGAAACTGGAGCCCACTTTCGGTGCAGCTGTCAGTTTCGATGGAAATGCCATGGCATTCTCCGAATACAGCGATGTGTTTCCTACCGATGAATTCACGCTTTCCTGCTGGGTGAAAATAGACGACGGCAACAACGAAACTGCTATTTTCGACTTCGGCAGTGTGTCATCGCAAAACTGGTGGCTCCACACCTCGCCCGAAGCGTCGGGCAAAGGGGTGCGATTCGGCATGGGCAAGGGATCGGGGCAATCAACCACGCTTGATTACCTGTTTCCGGCCGCAACAGCCGATGAATGGCATTATATCACAGCATCGTACAACGGCTCCTCCGTGCTGCTGTACGTGGACGGTGAACTCATCGAAACTGCAGTCACTACCATCGAACGTGGCTCAGTACCGCTGTTTCTCGGTCAAAAAGGCGATGGAAACGGGCATTTTGCCGGAAAACTGGACGAACTCAGGTTTTTTAACCGCCAGCTTCCCCAAACGGAAATTCAAATGCTCATGAACCAGACAGCCAGTGCCGAAACGCCCGGACTGGTTTCGTACTGGAAGTTTGATGAGGGCGTGGGCAGCAAAGCCTTCAATATCTCGGTTAACAAGAACAAGTTGTACTACTGTGGGGCAAAATGGTCGGGCGACAAACCAGCCGTGGTAAATGCAGGAATTACCGATGAAACCGGTTTCTATAAAATTGAAGGCATCAACTATGGCGCAGGTGGTACTTTCACGGCCAAGGCTTACAAGAGTTTCTACTTCAACCAGTCGCTGGAGTTCAACGCAGCCAATGAAAATTATGCCGACCTGACCAACTTCAAACTGACTGATACCGCCTCGGTAACGGTCACGCTCAAGGCTTTCGACTTCAGCGGCAAACAGGTGATTCTGAGCCAGAATGATGGAGGTGGAAATCCTTTCATGCTGTGCCTCAACTCCGGTGTACTCGAACTCGTGGTAAACGGCAACACTGAACCACTCGGCTCGCTCAATATGGGCTTTCATCACCTGGCACTGACTTTCCTGAAAGATGGCAGTACCGTATATGCCACTTCGTATCTCGACGGAAACCTGCTTGCCGAAAAATCATTCCCTTCGACAGGTTGGGCGGAAATCGAGGGCGCCTGGAAACTGGGTACGCGTACCAACGGCGCCGACCACGCAGATTACTTTACTGGCCTGATTGATGAGGTGGCCTTTTTCAAAGGCAAGCTTACACTGCCTGATATTCAGACATACGCGGGCGTGGGTACAGATGACGCCAATCCGAATCTGCGAATCTATTTCAATCTGAATGAAGGTGCCGGCGAGAAAATGAAGGATATGGGTACCGAACTGACCGGCGCAGGAACTCTCCACGGGGCACTGTGGAGTACCGTGGCGGCCATCACCAATATTCTGCCCCACGAGTTTACGCCAGTTTCGCGCCTGGTGAGCCTCAACCCGAGCAATACCAGTACAGATCAGGTTGATTTCACCGATCAGAGTACCATTCCGGTAAGCGGTTATGTGCGGTTTGAAAATACCAACTGTTTCCAGAAAAAGGTGGAAATCCTTGTGAACGGAAAATCAAACATTCCGCAAATTTACACGGATGAAGACGGTAAATTCTCTGTTGACTTTGAACCCGGTGCCAGCGTGAGCCTGTCACCCAAATATGAGGGCCACAACTTCTATCCGGCCTTCTGGGATCTGGAAGGTTTGTCAACACCTGTTTCCGGTATTCTGTTCCGCAACCAGACCAAACGCACCATTTCCGGTCAGATGGCCGGTAACCCCACCTGCCGCAAATCGGTGATTCCGGAAGGTGCTATCGTAAAAGTAAAAGTAGCTACGCTGAACGGCTGCTTTGAAAAGATTCTGGAACTGGATAACCCGAACGGAAAATTTAAATTCACCGGTGTCCCCCCCGATTCGGTGACAGTAGCTGTCATTGAGCATTCCAATCCGGTTATCTACACGTTTTTCCAGAACAAGGGTGGCTATACGATTGATCTGAAGACACAAAATGATACGGTTGATTTTATATACCTTGCTCCACCTGAGGTGGAAATGTCACAGCTGTCAACCAATCTGTGTGGCACGCCCATGCTCAGCCAGACGGATCAGGATCAAACTGTCATCAAGGTGTTCGAATCGTATGACGGAGGCCGTTGTTACCTCGACAGTGCCATGCTTACTATCAATAACGATATCGCTGGTCTGTCACAGTTTGATACGCTCATGACGGGTGGTCAGTTCAAATACAAATTCAAGGCCGGTGGCCCCAATATTGTCAACCCGTACCTGAAAACGCTGCAGGTTACCGCTGAAGCTCACGATGAGCTGGCAACCAGCACCGTGAGTGCCGTCGTACTTGGCAAACGACCACGACAAAGCACGTTTGCCTCCACTTCACCGTCTATTCCTACGCTGATTCTGCGTGATCCGCCCGGTGATGCCAGCTCCGCTTTCATGGAAAAAGGATCTACCTCCTGTCAGTCGTGGTCTTACTCGGCTGCTTACGGCGGTAACGTAGACACAGAAGTATCCCTGTCTCTGGGCGCCGACCTGACTACCAGTGTAGGCCTGGGCGCCGAAGTGGAGCTGGAAATCGAGACCACTGCCGACTTCACGCTGTCCACATCCACCAGCTACTCAAACCTGACCACCAACGAGTCGGAAACCTGCGTGACTACTACCCAGGTAATTTCCACCAGCGATAACGACCTGATTGTAGGCGGTCAGATGGGTGGCGATGTATATATGGGCGGTGCAGTCAACTACATTTTTGGTATCACCGACGAGTTGCTCTGGGACACCGCCAATTGCAGTTACTATCTCAGCAAAGGTCTGTATGTGTTCCCTGACGGTTTTGCCACCACCTTTATTTATTCTGAATATCAGATTAAAAATGTGGTAATCCCGAATCTGGTTACTATTGGCGATCAGAAAAGTGCCGACCGCTGGCAGGAAATTATTGATCTGAATAACAAACTGAAAAGTGAGGCGGTCTTCTCCAAAAATCTGTCATTCGACGCGGGTGTGGTATATGAAGAGTCTGAAAGTACAGAGCTCACCAGGTCAATCACTAACGAATGGGAGGTGGAATTCAGTACGTCCTTCGCACAGGAATACGGTGTCGAAGTGAATGGTATCGGTCTGGGGGCAGGTATTACTATGGGCCTCACCACGACCCAGAGCGGCAGCACAACCAATACGGAAACTCAGTCAAGAACTGTTGGTTTCACATTGGCTGACGACGATATCGGAGATAACTTCACCATTAATGTCAAAAAGGATAAGGCTTACGGTACCCCTGTGTTCGATCTGGTAAGCGGTCAGTCGCAGTGTCCGCATGAACCCAATACGCAGCCGCGTGAAGGAGTGTCTTTTACGGCAGATAAACAAGTGTCCGTTAACGTGCCCATGAATGATGTGGCGGTGTTCAAATTATATCTGGGTAATATCAGCCAGTCGGAGGAGACAAAATCTTACACGCTCGGTACAATACAGGAAAACAATCCCGACGGCGCTGTCATCCTCTTTAACGGAGAATCATCTTTGACAGTTGGTGTGCCCTTTGGCGAAAGTGTTGTTGTAACCATGACGGTAGCCCGAGGACCAGTAGCCTTTGCATATGAAAATCTGCTTGTAGGATACTGGTCTGATTGTGAAATCGAACGCGCCGGTACACTGGGTCTTGATCCGGATGATGAGTTTTATGATGAAATCGAATTCGATGTTTACTTCCTCGAACCCTGCAGCATGGTTTCAACTACCTTCCCGCTGCAGGACTGGGTGTTGCTGCCTTCCAACGGCAATACGCTGAATATCACGGTGGCCGAATATGATGTCAACGATTCTGATCTGGAACTGATGCGTGTACAATACCGCCGCTCTCAGGGCGATGGCGCCTGGATCAATATCGCCGAAATTCCGAAAGCCGACCTCGGGCCGGTGTTCACGATCGTTCCGTGGAATACCCAGGGCCTGCAGGATGGTCTCTACGAAATTCGCACGGTATCCCAGTGTTTCGGCGCCCAGAATCCGGGTATTTCCAAAGTGGTGAAGGGTAAAATTGAACGTACAGCTCCGGAAATCGTTGGTACACCTGAACCCGCCGATGGTGTGTTGAGTGCCGGCGACGAGATCAGTATCACTTTCAATGAGCCCATCCGCTGCGACCAGCTCATTCAGGCCGATTTCTTCAATAATAATAATGTAGGGCTGTACGATACTGAAACAGGTAATCTGATTGATGCGGTCATTACATGCTCCGCCGACAAGATTGTCATCGTGCCCAATGTACCCAACAAGTTTATTGAGAACAAAATACTGCGCGTGGAGGTGGACAATATCCAGGATCTGGCCGGCAACTTGTTCATCCACACCTCCTGGGAGTTCTTCGTAGATCGCAACCCGATGCTTTGGTCGGGTGGTATTGTCAAGGTTGGTAAATATGCCGATGATGAAATCACCGTGACCCGCCAGCTCGTGAACACGGGCGGTCAGGCGTTGTCGTATGAACTCTCGGGTGTGCCTGCGTGGGTACGCGTGGGTCCGGCTAATGGTGTCATTGCTCCCGGCGCTGCTGAAACAATCACTTTTGTATTCGGGAATGCACTAAGCTTCGGCAGTTATGCTGACACAGTATATGCCAATACGCCACTTGGCAACGAACCCATGCCGGTATTTTGCCGCGTGATGTGCGAATCTCCCGAGTGGGTATTTGATCCGTCAGTTTACTCCGGCTCGATGAACATGACAGCCCGCCTCGACATCGAGGGCACGCTGAGCACCGACGAGGAGGATATCCTCGCCGCGTTCATTGACGGCGAACTGCGCGGTCTGGCCAAGCTGCAACTGCTGCCCACGCTTCCGCCCGAAGGAACGCAATACCGTGTGTTTATGACGATCTTCGGCGAGCCGGAAGACGATGGCAAACCGATCTCCCTGGAAATATGGGACGCCTCGGGATGTCTGCGCTATGTGGACCTGATCGAGACGTTCAACTTTGAGATTGATAATGTTATCGGCACTATCAGCAGTCCGACGGTGCTGCACACGAACAGCCTGATCCGCC
>JBDLWO010000301.1:0-10488 GCA_039804245.1 Bacteroidota bacterium | reverse complement strand
GCAGCTCAAGATATCTGCTCACGGTTGGAGCAGAGACACCGAGCGAGTTGGCAATACTGCTTGTATTTAACAGGTTACCATGCACGTGCGCCAGCATAGACAGCATGTTCCTGAGCAGTGGGGCTGGTACTGAAAAACCCAGCCGTGCGAGATCCCGGTGTATGAATGTATCGGTAAAGTCGTCCATCCACTTCCTTGCCATGAATGACTGAGGGGCCATTATGACATTGGGGAAGCCACCCCTCATCCAGTGAAATTCCACAGAAAACCTGTCTTTGATCTCCGAATATGAAAAAGGAGGCAGCTCGTGATATGATATCCTGCCCGCCAGGGTTTCTGTATTCAGTTTGACGATTTGCGGAGCCGCCGATCCCAGCAGTATAAATCTTGCCGGTTCTCGCTGCTGATCAATCAGTGCACGCAGCAGGGGAAAGAGTCCCGGCATTGTCTGAATTTCATCCATAATCACACACTTGTCAGTGTGGCTGGACAAATATGATTGCGCATCATTCAACTTGTATGCGTCTTCCTGAAGCTCCAGATCGAGATATAGCACCGGTTTGATGATATCTTTGTACAAGCTTTTGGCCAGGGTTGTTTTGCCCGTTTGCCTTGAGCCCACGATACCTACTACAGGTGACCATGCAAGATCACGTATTATTTTGGAACGCAGTAATCGCTGTATCATCAGACAAAAGTACAGTTTATCCATGTAAATTTAAAATCAGATTTTCAATTTACATGGATAAACTCTACTCCTGTTTAAAACCTGGTTATTATGCAGGAAGGTATAAAACGGTACGGAACAGGACCTACCGGGCCACTACCACCCTTTGAGTACTCAGTTTCCCTCCTGCGTCCAGAACAACGCAGTAGATACCATTATGGAGATTACCTGTGTCAAAGGCAGCAATGTGTTCTCCGGGAAATTTTTGTTGCCCATTAACCAGACTGGCAATATGTTTGCCAGTCATGTCGTAAACATTCAGGTTCACGGTTGTTGTCCGTTCCAGTGTAAAACCTATTTTCAGTTCTCCTCCAGCTACCGGATTGGGTGAAACCGGGTATAGCCTGGTTTTGGAGAACTGAAAAACGGCCTCGTCCGAGTTATTTAACATGTCGTCGAGTACGAGGTTTTCGTCGCCGTCTCTGTAGGGTACAAATAAAAGCGGCAAATAGAACATTTCATCTGCTGTACCTTCGCCCCAGGTGATAAGTTGAGGGGGATTATTGGGGTTTACAGGATTATTGACCGTATTGTCATAACCTGCGTATGCATGAATTTTTGTGCCTTGTGGAATACGGATCATCTTTTTGAATGCAAAACTGCCCTGCCAGTTAAAGTCCCAGTCATCAATTCTGATCAGGTTAATTGTATCATTTGCAGGTGTAACGCCGAATACTTTCCAGTGAGTTCCCAACAAGTGCATATGCGGAGCAATACCTAGCATGCTTATATCCTGTGGTACGCTCCATGTACCATGAAACTGTCGGATTTGATTGGCTGGAATCACAAATGGTCCGTTGGTGAGTGTACCTCCAAAGGCAGTCATAATTTTGGACTGTACATATCTGTTCACTTGCTGGTCGGAAAAAAACAGATTGAAAGAGGAGGAGTCAGGTTCGTCCGACGCTGTTGGAGCGTAGTGAACCTGAACTACCAGATCCGAGTTTGGAGGAATCCGCTGTGCGATGCCATTGGAATACACATGTGGCCGTTGACCCGGCACATATCCGGGCAATTGTGTACCGAATGCAAAGCCACCCCCTTGTCCGCCGAGGTAACCGTATTCAGGGGTTTGGGCATCGTTGGCAGCTGCTGCACCGGTACTGTCAATCCAGCAGAGAGCATGGTGAAGAATCTGAATATTGCCCGGCCTCATTTCCAGTGCCACGAGATTTTTGGCAGTTGTCAGGCCAGTCGGCAATACAAAATATCTGTATTCATCCTGACCGTCTCCGGGATGCAGGTGGGTCTTGGCAAAAGAGAGAACAAGATCGGGAGTGCCGACTTGCGAACCAGTTGGAAAAGCAGGCAGTGGAGGCTCATTTGCCGGATCGCCCTGTGGCATTCCGCCATCTACCCAGGATTTGATTGTCGCGATTTCATCATCAGTCAGGTAGTTTTCTCTGAGATACTCGACGCCATAATCGGAGGCAGCTTTCCACGGAGGCATATACTTTATTTCTGTGACATAAGCCAGCATACTTCCCCAGGACATGGCCTCCTGGTAATTGGTGAGAGGGAATGGAGCAATTTCTCCCGCTCTGTGACAACTCGTACAATGGTTATAAATGATAGGAGCAACATCTTCGCTCCATGTTTTGGTCTGGCCCGACAGGAGTGGGACTGTAGCCCACATCAGGCACACTGTTGAGATAAAATTGAATGTTCGCATGAGTATTTGTTACTGGTGAGAAAATTGAGATCAATTTTTCCTTTCAGGAAGGAAACAACCTGTTGCTCTGGTACGGGGAACAGGTACTTCTCCTGAATTTCTTATTGCATGCAGGGCAGCTTCAAGTTCAAATGATGTGACTACTCTCCTCCTTTCTCCTATTCTCTCAAACATATTGTCAATACGCCCCCTGTACATAATTTCCCGTGTGTGTTCATTGACAATGGCAACTTCCGGTGTAACGGTAATTCCCAGTTCCTCGGCTTTTTCTGCAGCCAGCTCTGAAGTACATTTGAAAGGAAGCCGATATTTTTCCTGAAATAAAGCGACGGTAGTATCATTGGATAGCGGATTGGGAAACAGTGCAACAAATCCGGTACTGTCGCAAGCGTACTGCCTGTGAATGTCAATGATGCGGTCAGTGTAAGCCTGTGTAATTCTACATTCCTCGAGCAGAAAAAAATAGACGGTGAAACTGTCTCGGCTGCTTTGTGCATACACATTCAGCCCTGTAAACAGGATAAGGATCGAGAGGTAAATTCGATTATTCATTTCGCATTTTTTTGAAAAGTTTGCTTCTGTTGTTACGGCTGACGGGAATTTCAACCCCCCCGGCATCAACCAGATTTCCGGAAAAAGCCCTGATTTTTTCCAGACTGACTATATATGAGCGATGAACACGATAAAATTTTTTTGCCGGCAGCAATTTTTCTATGTTTTTCAGTCTCTCATATATCAAAAACCGGTCACTCGCAGTGTGAATGGAGACATATTCATTGTACGACTGTATATAGATAATTTCCTGAAGCGCAAGTTTAACCAGCCTTCCGTTACTTCTGATAGTCAGACCGCTTTGATCAGATTCCTTATGGTACAGATTTGCATCCGGAAGACCTGTTGCCTTGAGTGCCTTGATTTCCAGCAATTCTTCAGCTTTTGTGATGGCTCTTGCAAACCGCTCAAAAGAAAAGGGTTTGAGAAGGTAGTCGGCAGCGTCCAGTTCGTAGGCATCCAGAGCAAATTCGGAATATGCGGTGGTGAATATTACAGCTGGCCCGGAACCCATCATTCTAACCAGTTCCAGGCCAGTATGCTGTGGCATGGCTATGTCGAGAAAGAGGATATGGCATTGATTTTCTCTCAACCAGCTCATCGCTTCGACTACACTTGTGAATTTACCGAGTAAAACACAGTTCTCCAGGCGACTCAGGTATCGTTCAATGATTCTTGTAGCTGGCAACTCGTCGTCAATTACTATGCATCTGATCTGCTCCATGTATTTCCACTTTAATCTTGAAAGTATCCGGGGTTTTGTCAATATCCAGCAGATATCTGTTGTGGTAAAAAATACTCAGTCGTTCCTTCACGTTCCTGAGCCCCAGTCCTCTTTCAGAGAGATTCACCGACCCGGGTTGAAAGGTATTCACTACACTGAATTCGATTTTTTGTGCACTTGATTTAAGTTCAATACGGGCGAATGATCTGGGGTTAATTGAAAAATCGCAATGTTTCAGCGCATTTTCAACCAAAGGAACCAGCAACATGGGTAATATATAACCACCAGTAACAGATCTGCTGAAGACTATGTTATACCGGTTGTCTGATTTGAGTTGAAAAAGCCAGATCAGCGTTTCTATTTGCCTGACTTCCTTTTCTATCGGAAATTCTGTTTGTTCTTCATCGAGATAAATGGTATACCTCAACATATCTGATAATTTCAGCAACGCTTCACCCGCGTGCTCGTTCTGTTCGATTACCAGTGAATAAATATTGTTTAAAGTATTGAAAAGGGAATGGGGTTGTATTTGCGCCTGTAACAAAGCCAGGTGTACTTTAGACTGCTGCTGTTGCTGTCTGAGCAAATTTCTCTCCGATTCCTTCAAAAATTTGCTGTAAAGCACCAGTGCAGATACTACGTATGCCGAAAATGTACTCAAAAAGTAGAAAAGAAATCTTGGCTCCCGATCTCTGAAAAAAAACAGTTTGGCATTCTCGGGTAGAAGATAATGCTCAAAGTGAGCCCTCAGCAGGGAAATGATCAATAGCAGAATCAGGGTATAGAACAAGTTTTTTGCCGTTTCCCCGCGCAAATAATACCTGCTCATCAGATAATAATTGCCATAATGCAATACTGATGACCAACCTGAAATGTAGGCACTCCGTATCATTGCAAACTGGAACCCCATCGTAAATGAAAAGGTCATGGCTATGACAACGTACAGGGACAACCAAATCCCGATGTCTATTTTGTATCTTTCAGGCACATTCATTTGAGTGATCAATCTTCCGGCAAAGTTGAACCCCTTTCGGTTGTCAATTTGCAGAATTCAATGAAGTGTACTGATTATTCAATGGAAAGGCAATACCGGAAGCCGGTAACCACCTGAGTCGAATCTGACTCCCGGCATGGCGGGCCAGTCGGCCGGACTGATACCGGTTCGATCAAGATAGACGGTGCGCAGGTTTCTCAAAGAAGTGAGTGCCCGGAGCCCTGCGGCTGTAACGGTGGTGGCCGACAGATTCAGGACACGCAGCTTGTTCATCACGGTGAGTGAAGACAGATCATTGTCGGTGACATTGGTGCCAGCCAGCGATAAACGTGTCAGTTGTTTGAAATAACTCAGCATCGTGAGCGAAGACTCAGATATACGGCACTTTCCAAGATCAAGCATGAGCAACTGTGGTGAAAGCTCTGTCAGCATGGCCATGACGGAGTCGGCAGGCTGTGGCAGATTGACCAAACTTGCCTTCAGCCAGCTGGACGATGACGAAACAGGCGTAACTGAAACACCGGCCCGAATCAGTCTCAGGACAAGTGCGGGCGACGCTGCCGGCGGGTTTCCATCAGGTATTTCGCTGATCTCCGGCATTTTTTCGATGCCGCTGCTACACCATTGCTCCACCAGTTTCCTGATAGGAGGTGCCGGACTGGCCGCCTGAACGCTCAGATTCACGGGTGTACCCCGACTGATCCACCATTGCAAAATTTCCAGCTCGGCCGAGGTCAGTGCCGGTTTCCCTTTGGGCGGCATGTGCTCCTCGTGGCCCTCGGGCAGCTGGCATCTTCTGATCAGCTCGCTCTTTTCAGGCTGCCCTGGCTGAACAGCAGTGCCTGAATCGCCACCACGAAGTATATCCGCGTGATTGTCGAGCCGGAGTCCTCCCTTCTGTTTGCCTGATCCATGGCACGAAATGCACTTCTCATTCAGGATGACACTTACAACATCCCGGTAAATATCTGCCTGTCCGGGATCGGCGGGTCTCTTTGTCTCCTCTGCCGGTTTCAGTGTCAGGAAATCGCTCCCGTGCGTGAGCGCGCCCCCGTAGTGGCCCGCGCACACGAGCGCGAGGCCAGTGACGGCTGACAGTGATTTCAGCGGGAAAACGGCGCATCCGACTGCGCACGACGCTGTCAGAATACCGAGCCAGCGGTGCCAGAAGAGTGTATCCGGGTCGTAATCACCCGATGATGCCAGCAACCAGCCGCTGATACAGGATAAAACCGATGCTACAGCCCCTGATGTAAACAGCCAGGGCAGCACAGGCCGCAGCGACTGAAACCGCTCCGTGTCGGCCATTCGCTGAAAAAGTAGGGCCAGCAGCAGGATACCGATGGGCAGGTGAACCAGAAGCGGATGAAGGTGGGCGATCATGATATGTCAGCAGGCGGGTTCAAAATCAGTATTCATATTTCCCTTTCCAGTCCTCCTTCAGTTTGGCCCGTAAGCGATCTTCGGCCGGATTGACACCCGGATTGTAGAAAACAGAACCGTCAATTTCTGCAGGAAGGTTGTCCTGTTGTACAAAATTACCTTCAAAATCGTGGGCGTACCTGTAATCCTGTCCGTAATTCAGCTGCTTCATGAGCTGGGTGGGCGCGTTGCGCAGATGCAGGGGAACGGGCAGGCTGCCTGTTTTCTTTACCAGAGAGAGCGCCTGATTAATGGCCATATAGCCGCTGTTGCTTTTGGCGGAGGTAGCCAGGTAAATAGCGCATTGCGAAAGGATGATGCGCGCCTCGGGCATACCAATCATGCGGATGGCATCCATGGTGGCAGTAGCGAGCAGCAGTGCGTTCGGATTGGCCAGACCGATATCTTCTGAGGCCAGTATAACCATACGCCGGGCGATGAACTCGATATCTTCGCCGCCGTCGAGCATACGGGCCAGCCAGTAAACGGCCGCATTCGGATCGCTTCCCCGCATACTTTTGATAAAAGCGGAAATAATGTCGTAGTGCTGCTCGCCTGCCTTGTCGTACAGCCCCGGATTT
Source organism: Bacteroidota bacterium (assembly GCA_039804245.1). Taxonomy (GTDB): domain Bacteria; phylum Bacteroidota; class Bacteroidia; order Chitinophagales; family Saprospiraceae; genus M3007. Next base: position 3,816 of record JBDLWO010000301.1, on the reverse strand, counting down.
TCCTGAATCAGGCTTTTCACCAGGTCATTGGTGATAATGAGCTTTTCTCCCGGTTTCCTGTAATTGGCGATCAGCTCCAGCGCATTGAGCAGGCGCCGCGCATCGCCGCCGGAATAGAGCAGCAATGCCTCATATTCCCATATTTCAATATCCTGAGTACGCAGCGTCTCATCTTCTTTCAGGGCCCTGTCAACGAGTCCGGTCAGTTCGTCCTTGTCCAGCGGTTTCAGTACATACACCTGGCAACGGGATAGCAACGCCGGAATCACCTCGAAAGAGGGATTTTCGGTAGTGGCGCCGATCAGGGTAACGATGCCGCGCTCCACCGCTCCGAGCAGTGCATCCTGCTGACTTTTGGAAAAACGGTGTATTTCATCTATGAAAAGAATAGCTCCCCTTTGCTGGAAGAGGTTCTGTTTGTCGGCCTGTTCAATGGCATCGCGTACGTCCTTCACGCCGGCGCTGATAGCCGACAGCTGGAAAAAGGGTTTGTCGAGCAGCCGTGCGATCATCTGTGCCAGAGTGGTTTTGCCCACACCCGGAGGACCCCACAAAATGAAAGACGGGATTTTTCCGCGTTCAATCGCCTGCCTGAGCACAGCCCCTTCTCCCACAAGGTGCTGCTGTCCTACATAGGTATCCAGGGAGAGTGGCCTCATACGTTCGGCGAGTGGAGTCATATCGGATCGAATTATGAGCCAAAGTTACAGCGATGAATGTTCGTCCGCCATACCTTTGCGGTCAAGAATGAAAATTATTCCATGAAAAGACTGTACTTCTCCGCATTTGTCGCTCTCTTTTGTCTGCTGGCTACCCGTTGCGCGGGCCCCAGAATCACCAACGCACCCAAACCACAGGAATCATACAACAAATACGAAGATACGCCCCTGATGTCGTATCTCACTATTCCGGTCAATATCAGCGTGGATGAACTGACCCGCTCGCTGAACAAAAGTACTTCGGGTGAGGCCCTCTATGAAGATTTTTCATTTGCCGACAACAACAACGACGGGCTGATGCTGAGCATCTGGAAAAGCCAGCCAATCGGGCTGTCTTTTTATGGCAACACAATCAAATACCGTATCCCTCTCAAAATATGGGTGAAGAAAGAACTTCTGTTCGGCGCCGCTGCCGAAGCAGAGGGTGAGCTCGCCCTGAATTTCAAAACTGCCTTCCGGCTGAACGCCGACTGGACGATAGCCACCCAGACTGAGGTGGAATGGCATGAATGGATTGCCCGACCCGTACTGAAAACAGGCCTGGGCAGTATCAGTGTGGAAACAATTGCCAACGCAGCCCTGAACCGCAGCAAGCGGAGTCTGGCGCAGGCCCTCGATCAGTATGTAGCGGAAGAAATCAACCTCCGTCCGTATGTGCAGTCGGCCTGGAATGCCATTCAGGAGCCGGTGCTGCTTGATGAACAATACCGGATGTGGACAAAAACTACCCCCGTCAGTATCAGTATGACGCCCATACAGACCGATGGCAATGCCATTCAGGCCAAAATAGCGATTCAATGTATGAACGATGTGACTTTTGGCAAGGAACCTGCTTTCAGGGCCAATTCTGCTTTGCCTGCCCTGACGCTGGTGGATGATGTGCCCAACGAATTTATGATGCAGTTCGCTGCAGAAGTACCCTTCCCGGAGGCTGAACAATTGGCCCGGGAATCCATGGTTGGCCAGGTTTTCGAATCGGGCAGCAAAAAAGTGAAGGTGGAAGACGTAAGGCTCTGGGGCAGTAACGACAAAGTAGTGGTGAACACCCGTCTGAGCGGTTCCTTCAACGGAGAGATTTATTTCATAGGGAAGCCGGAATTCAATGCCCTGGACAACACCATTGAGGTCAGGGATCTCGATTTTCATGTGGATACCAGAAATACGCTGCTCCGCTCTGCCTCCTGGCTATTCAAAGGCACAATCAAAAAAAAGATGGCCTCTGCCATGTCATTTCCTCTGGCTGAAAACATCGGCGCTGTCAGGTCATCGGCGCAGGAGGCACTCACCAACTACGAAATACAGCCCGGAATCATTCTGAACGGCCTGCTGGATTCGGTGGGTGTTCAGCAGGTGCGCGTGACGCCCGCAGGCATACGAACAGACCTGTTCTCAAAAGGGAAAATCAGTGTGGATGTGAAGGGATTATATTGATTCCGGATATTTTTCTACCTTTCCCCGCAAATACGATTTCCATGAAAAAATTCGCTCCCGCCGCCGTGTTGCTGGCCTTCATTTTCTGTGCTGTAATTACTTGTCTCTCTGTACCCGGAAAGGTGCAAATGCCCTCAGGCGCATCTGAAGAAAATGGCAAGTTGCGTCGGGAATGGATGAAAAAACTCCTTGCAGACCCTGCTACCGGCGAAATTCCGGCCGGTATTCAGTTTCTGGAGCAGCAGTTTGCTGCCGATATGATACAACCGGCTGCCAACCGTTCCGGGGGCGACTGGATCAACAGGGGACCTTACAATTACGGAGGCCGCACCAGAACAGTGGTGCTCGACGTCACCAACGAAAACCGCATTATTGCCGGCGGTGTATCAGGCGGCGTTTGGCTCAGCGAAGACGGCGGACAATCGTGGAGGCGTACCACACCACTTAATGCGCACCCCGGTTGCGTAAGTATTGCCCAGGATACACGTCCGGGCAAAACCAATATCTGGTACTACCTGAGCGGTGAAGTTTATGGAACCTCTGCCGGCGCTACCGGTGCTTTCTATCTGGGCGACGGACTCTTCAAGAGTACCGATGGCGGCAATACATGGGCTCCGGTATCGCCGACGGCCGGAGGCAATCAGCAGGGACTCACCACACTGTATCAAAGCGGATGGCGCGTAATAACAGATCCTTCCGCACCCATTGATCAGGATGTGGTTTACATGGCTACCATCAACTCTATTTACCGCTCCTCCAACGGTGGAACCAACTGGACCGCAGTTCGTTCCGGTAACCTGTCGGGTAACTGGTCCTATTTCACCGATGTAGCCATCACTTCTGCCGGCGTTCTCTATGCAACACTCAGTTCTGACGGCAATACAAAAGGTATCTGGAGAAGTACGGATGGTACAACCTGGACGAATATCAATCCTTCCTTTATGCCGGCTACCTACAACAGGATAGTAATAGGTATCAATCCGAATGATGAGAATGAAGTGTATTTCTTTGGTACCACGCCGGGTACTGGTCACCTGACTACCTATATTGATTCCGAAGACTGGACGAGCCTTTACAAATATACTTATGTCAGTGGAGATGGCTCGGGAGCAGGAGGCGAGTGGGCCGATCTTTCTGCCAATTTGCCCAGCGAAGGCACCCAGTTCGACCAGTGCGCTGCCCAGGGCGGTTATGACCTGGTCGTAAAGGGTCAGCCCGGTACCGGACATGTTTTCATTGGTGGTACCAATATCTGGCGCAGCACCACGGCATTCAAAACAGCCTCTGCCACAACAAAAATCGGTGGTTACAAAATCGGCACCACCCTGCCATTCTTCGAAATCTATCCCGAACACCACCCGGATGTGCACGATCTGGTGTTCCTGCCTTCCAATCCCAACGTACTGATTTCCGGCAGCGATGGTGGCATACATCGCACTGAAAACTGTCTGGCCCCCTATGTTGAATGGACCAGACTGAACAACGGATACCTCACCACCCAGTTCTATACCATTGTGCTGGATAAAAATGCCCCCGGCGACAATACCCTTCTGGGTGGTTTGCAGGACAATGGCAATTTCTTTGTCAATTCTGCCAATCCGAATGCTTCCTGGAAGCAAACGGTGAACGGCGATGGCGCTTTCGGAGCGGTAGCTCCCAACAAGGA
>JBDLWO010000300.1:0-8046 GCA_039804245.1 Bacteroidota bacterium | reverse complement strand
GACGACCTGTACTGGGACGAGAGCGCCTGCTATGTCTTCTCATCAAACGAAATCGAACACATCGAACGGGTTACCTCGGAGCTCTGGGAACTCTGTCTGGAAGCAGTTCAATACGTTATTGATGAAAAAATGTACGATCAGTTCCGGATACCCCGGGCCTTCGTACCAATGATCGAAAAAAGCTGGAACGACGACCATCCATCTGTCTATGGTCGTTTCGATCTGTGTTTCCGCGATGGCGAACTCAAAATGTTCGAGTTCAATGCGGATACACCAACCTCGCTGTTCGAGGCCGGTATTGTACAGTGGCACTGGCTGCAGGATTTCGCCCCCGAAAAGGATCAGTTCAACTCCATTCACGAAAAACTGATCTCCACCTGGCGGTATCTGAAGCAGTTTATGTACGATGCCCCCCTCCATTTCGCTTGTGTAAGAAACAGTCTGGAAGACCTGACTACCACCGAATACCTGCGCGATTGCGCCATGCAGGCAGGCTTTGATACCAGGCAGCTGTACATGGATGAAATTGGCTGGGATACCGATAACCTTTGCTTCGCAGACCTGGAAGAACTGCCTATCCGGAATATCTTCAAACTCTATCCGTGGGAGTACCTGATAACTGAAACGTTCGGAAATCATATCCCTTCTGATAAAAACCGTGCACTCTGGATTGAGCCTGCCTGGAAAATGCTGCTCAGCAACAAAGCCATCCTCCCGGTAATCTGGGGACTGAATCCCGGTCACCCCAATCTGCTCGAATGTCACTTCGATGCTTTTGGCAAGAAGAATTATGTCAGAAAACCTATATTTTCCCGTGAAGGCGCCAATGTATCCATGTACAAGGACGGATTCCTGAAGGAACAAACGGTAGGCGCCTACGGAGAAGAAGGACACGTTTACCAGGAACTGTTTGAACTGCCCTCCTTCTATGGCAACTATCCGGTAATCGGCAGCTGGGTGATAGGTCAGGAACCCGCAGGTATCGGTATCCGTGAGAGCCACTCACTGATTACTGACAATATGAGCCGGTTTGTGCCGCATTTTATGGATCAGGGTGTGTAGGGTGTTATTTGGGTATGGGGTACGGGGTACTGGGGACAGGGTACGGGGTATTGGGTATGGTATTTTTGAAAATATCAAGTAGTTCCGCGGCGGCGGCAAATGGAGATATTTTGCCCGTAAGTACCCGCTCTTCCAGATTGCCGTATCGCTCCTTCACTGCCGGATGTTGATAGAATAATTGGGCCAGGCCCTGCTCAAGCGCTTCCCTGAACCAGTGGCTCGCCTGTTTTTTCCGGTTTTCAGCGAAATATCCGTTTTCAAGTGTCGTGGCTTTGTAGGCCTCGAGGGCCGACCAGACCTCACTCACTCCCGTGCCCTCCTGCGAGCTGCATGCGAGCACGCGGGGCGACCATTCACTGGCCTTCGCCGGCAACAAGTGGGTTGCATTCAGATAGTGCGCGCGCGCCTGCGCAGCGAGCGCAACCCGGTCGCCATCAGACTTGTTGACGGCCAGTATATCCGCCATTTCAACAATGCCCCGTTTGATACCCTGCAACTCATCACCAGCTCCGGGCAGCAGCAACAGTAAAAACACATCTGTCATGCTGTGAACTGCATACTCCGACTGCCCGACGCCCACGGTTTCTATCATTATGGTATCGAAACCGGCTGCCTCTACCAGTAATATGGTTTCGCGGGTCTTTCTGGCCACACCTCCCAGCGAGTCGCCGGAGGGAGAGGGCCTGATGAATGCCATGGCGGAAGCCGAAAGCTGCTCCATCCGGGTCTTGTCACCCAGAATACTGCCCCGGCTGACCGCACTGCTGGGGTCAATAGCCAGTACGGCCACCCGACGCCCCCTTTCAATTAGGTACATGCCGAGTGATTCAATAAACGTACTCTTGCCAACCCCGGGCGAACCGGTAATTCCTATCCGGTAAGTGTCAGACGCAGGCAAATCCAGCAGGCGCGAAATGATTTCCTGCGCCAGAACCTGATGATCGGCACGGGCACTCTCCACCAGCGTAATCGCCTGACCCAGGAGCACGCGGTTTGAAGCGCGTATCCCTTCCACAAATTGTTCTACTGTCGGCAGTACTCGACGCATGGCGTAAAGATAGGGCTATTTGACGAGTTTCAATTGGGTCTGTAATGTGCGAAAAACTCTTTTCTGACGTTCTTGTTATAGTCGCGCGGCCTTGAATGCCGCTTTCCAGCTATGTCAAAAAAATCAGTTTTCATTGTATTCCTGTCTGTCCTGCTCTCCGCCTGCAATTCGGATACCGGAAGGGATGCACCGCCCGCTCAGTCAGGAACACAGGTAACCGCGCCTGACGCTCAGAATCAGTCCCGGAAAGCCATCGTATTTTTCGGAAACAGCCTTACTGCCGCCTATCAGCTGTCCAAAGAGCAGGGATTTCCGGCTCTGATCCAGATAAAGCTGGACTCGCTCGGACTGCCCTTTAACTGTGTCAATGCAGGCCTCAGTGGTGAAACAACCGCCGATGGAGTTAACCGGATCGAGTGGGTGCTGCAGCAACCCATGGATGTGTTTGTGCTGGAACTCGGCGCCAATGATGCTCTTCGCGGACTGCCGGTGAAGGAAACAGCCAAAAACCTGCAACTGATTGTTGACAAGGTGAAGGCAGCACGGCCCGAATGCAAAATCGTAATCGCGGGAATGCAGGCGCCACCCAACCTCGGAGCAACCTACACCCGCGAATTCAGGGAAATTTATCCGGCACTGGCAACAGCCAACAAAGCGGCCCTGATTCCGTTCCTCCTTGATGGCGTGGCAGGCGACCCGGCACTCAATCTCGAGGATGGCATTCACCCCAATGTGAACGGCCAGAAAATCGTCGCAGAAACGGTCTGGAATACGCTGAAAGGTGTACTTTCCCGTTAAAAATGGTTAATTGACAGAATTATATGCCAAATGATCTCTTTATTGCGGAAATTTGCACCCATGTTCCCCAAAGTGCGTGAAATCAGTATTAAACACCTTGTGATGTTTTCAACGAGAAAACTGTTCCGGATAGCACTGGCAACGCTGTTGCCAGTCTGCATGTACGCTCAGAAAGAAGCGCCTATACTGCTCACTAACCCGTCTTTTGAAGATATTCCTCATATCGGACAGGTCGGAGGCAGCGGCCCCACAGGCTGGTATGACTGTCCCAGCAGACCGGGTGAATCTGCACCCGATGTACAGCCCGGCTTCTGGAAAGTAACCCGCCCGCCCAGCAACGGCTCGTCTTTTCTGGGACTTGTCGTGAGAGAAAAGGAAAGCTGGGAAGGAGTGGGACAGCGACTCAGCCGTCCGCTGGAGATAAACCATTGCTACGAATTCAGTCTTGACTTATGCAAATCCGAGACTTACTTCAGCCCCACCAGCGTGGGCTCTGAAGAGGTCCCATTTACCACGCCCGCCAAAATTATTATCTGGGGCGGTAACGGTTACTGCGATAAAGCCGAAGTGCTCGATCAGTCCACCATCATCACACACTCCCGCTGGATTACCTACAACTTCAGGCTGTCTCCGAAAAAGAGTAATTACTCCTATATCATGATTGAGGCCTATTACAAAACACCCGTGCTGTTCCCCTATAACGGACATGTACTGGTGGACAATGCCTCTTCCATCAAGCCTGTTGCCTGCAATCCGGAGAAGATGCCCACACCCACGCCCAAACCACCGGCAGAAACAGCTTCAGCGGGCAAAAAAACGCCTTCATCACCTGCGTCCGGCACGGCCTCGTCACCCGCATCCGGTTCCGCCGACTCAAAAACGGAGGCTCCTATCGGAAAAAGTACCAAGAAGAACGTGGTCTATCGCCTCGAAAAGGTGTATTTCGACGCCAGCAAGTATGAACTGAAACAGGAAAGTGAACCCCAGTTATACGAGTTGCTCAATTTCCTGAAGAAACGCCCCGATGTGGTAATCGAAGTAGGCGGACATACCAACAATACCATGTGGCCCAATGATGCACAGGCTATGGACCTCTCTACCAAAAGGGCCAAAGCAGTGGCAGAATGGCTTGTTTCCCACGGTATCCCGTCCAACAGGGTACAGTACAAGGGATATGGCTGGACCAAGCCCATCATGCCCAATACCACCCCGGAAGGCAGAAAGAAAAACCAGCGCGTGGAGGCAACCATCATCAGCTCAAACGGATAAATCATGAAAGCAGCCATTATCGGAGGAGGTATCATCGGACTGAGTTCGGCTTATTACCTGAATCAGGCCGGCTGGGATGTCACGGTATTCGAACGCGAAGACCTCTCCGACAATTGCTCTTTCGGAAATATGGGCTATCTGTCGCCCTCTCATTTTGTGCCGCTGGCTCAGCCGGGCGTGGTCAGCCAGGGTATTCTCTGGATGTTCGACCAGAAAAGTCCTTTCTACGTACGCCCCGAACTCTCCTGGCCGCTGATAGACTGGGGACTGAAATTCGTACGCGCGTGCAACACGCGCAACGTGGAGCGCAGTGCGCGACCCATGACCGACCTGCTGCTGTTGTCCAGAAAGCTGACCGCTGAATGGGCCCGGTCAGACGAATTTGCCTTTGAGTACCACGAGAACGGCTGTATCAACTACTACCGTACCGAAAAATACGAGAAAGGGGAACTGGAAACCGTCAGGGCCGGTCGCGACCTGGGACTCGATATCCGAATTCTGTCGAGAGAGGAGATACACGAACTGGAGCCCGAACTGAAGCCCGACGTCAGGGGCGGGGCCTGGTACCGTGATGATGCCCACCTGCATCCCAATTCCCTGATGCGCGAACTCAAATCGGTACTGGAAAGAAAAGGCGTAATGATACGCACGAACACCGAAGTAACCGGAATAGAGAAGAAATCGGGGAAGATAAACACCCTTCGCCTGTCGGACGGTAGCGCCTGGACGGGCGACCTGGTTGTGCTGGCTGCCGGCTCATGGTCGCGTGAAGTGGCGCGTATGGCAGGGGAATACCTGCCCGTCATGCCCGGGAAAGGTTACTCCATGACTGTTGACGTGGCCCATCAGCCACTGAAGCACCCTTGCATCCTGCTGGAGTCCAAAGTGGCGATTACCCCCTGGGAGAAAAAACTCCGTATTGGAAGCACCATGGAGATCGGCAAAGTGAACGACCGCATCCTGCTCCCGCGCGTGCAGGGCATACTGGAGGCAGTGCCGAAGTACCTGCCCGGATACACCGATGATCCCGCCTTCCGTGAAATGTCGGATCTGACCAAACTGAAAGAAAACCTCCGCAGCAAAGTATGGTACGGCTTCCGCCCTCTTTCGGTGGACGGCCTGCCCTATATCGGATACGCAAAAAAAACATCCAACCTGATCATCGCCAGCGGTCATGCCATGCTCGGACTCAGCTTCGGCGCCGGCACCGGCAAACTGGTAACTGAACTGGCCGATGGCAAGCCGACGAGCGTGGGTGTGGAGGCGTTTGATCCGGGGAGAGTGTGATGACCTCGGCTGTGTATCTTTGCCTAGAATCTGTGCTGAAACTTTCTTATTCTGGTCAGCACTTCTTCAAAATCTGGCTGCCCCTGGTAGTAAAGCCTGCAAGTTGACAGATATCTTTCCTTGAAAGCGATTCTAATTTCCGAGTCACTCAAGTTCAGGGCAGGATGTTCTGACAATGGAATCTCTTTATCTGCGCCTTTTATCCGATTTTCTTTATGTTGGTTATATTCCTCGGATCCGATGAAACTGAGAATCTCGTCATTTCCAAGAAGGCAATAGACATCGTAGTACTGGCGGAGGAAGTTTTTCTCGCTTATTACCCCGTTACTTCTGGTTTGAGTACGGTACTTCCTGATTATTGTCTGTAATTTTTCAACTAGTGTGTATCCCGGGTGATAACAGGGTATTAATTTAGCCCTGTTATCAATATAATTTACATCCAGGCCAATTGAAACCAAATGTTCCCAAATCCATGATGATATATCAACGGGGCAATTCGGTGTTACCTGGTCAAATCCTGCCTCAAGTAATATACCGTCCTTTATTCCTTCTGAGATTGGAGTGTGTCCTTGATAGAAGAGTCTTATACCTCCACTTCGGTACTTGATATCATCAAACTCCCTGTCTCTTTCGATCTTGGTGATACCATTGATAGAAAGTGTGTCGGCGAGAAAATCATAGAACTTTTTTCTTGACTCTCTTACCACGGGTTTATCTTCATTTCCATTGACTTGTAGACCAAAATCAGTACGTATATGGATATCTATGTCTTCCGAAAAACGTTGAATCAAGCCAAACCCTTTCGAGAGAGAGGTGCCTCCTTTCAACTCAAATTCAATGTTACGCTCTTGAAGAGAATATAGAACATGCATAATCCAGTAATCTTTCTCTATCAAAGTGAAATCTATCCCCAATTTGTCGGAGACAATGGAAAGAAGACGGCCAAAATCGGGGTCGTTGTGAATGAAGTCATTCATCAAGTTAATTTCAAATTCACTTTACGTATAACTGACTTGAGAATTTTCTTTGTTTCACCGGAACCATAGAGTTGACTTGCATTCATCAGCTCATCAGTACTGAAATTTCTGATGTTTTCCCTGAATCTGTAAACGACAGCACTGGCGTCTTCAGCCAGATTATCAAGGTTGTTCAGCAGATCCACCAACAGATACTCTTTTGTTATGGCTGCAGGGAAAGCAGATTTCATCTTGAACAGGAAGGTCTTTCTGTCGAGAGTTATCTCGCCTCTTCGTTTGTGGTTATATACCCATCTTGCATTGTACAATTGAGTAAGTCCCAGCCCGAGTGTATTGTAGGCATTGGGTGTCACGATTAAAAACTCATCACTTTTCAAAAACCGGGCCACCAGTGTGCTGTCATCTGGTGGTACAGGTCCGAATTTGGAATGTTCAGGTGCATAATAAAGCCCCTGATTCAACTTGATCAGTTCACCTTCGGTGGTGAGTTGTCTCAAATGCCTGTCAATAGCTGTTGAGTAGTATTCCAGATCGGAACGGCGGTAAACCTCGCCGGGCCTGATATTTTTTCGAAGAAGTTCCATATTTACTAACAAAGGTAAGCCATTCTGCTAATATTTGCATGATTTATTTGTAAAAATTCATGCAATTTTAATTTTCCGGGTTCTCCTGACACTGTTCCAAAGTTTCCGGGCAAGTCGGAATAACAGCGCATTTTTTTTGACAACCTTGTCAAAAAACATAATTTTGTACGTTGTCATAATACTTTTGACCTTAACTTTTCAAAAAACAGGCAGTCCGGCTGGCAAGACGCTTCCGGGTTCATGCGTATCTGGCAAACAATATTAACCGAGAAAACATTTATTGTGCCCCTTACCAATATTCATTTGATAACAGACGAGCATGGTGAAAGCTCCGTTTTAGCCAGAACCCTTGATTTGCTTCGCAGTGTACCGGGTCCTGTCCGGTATTTGTGATGGTATCCTGAAAAAAGACACGCAAGCCACGGGCGACGAACACCAGCGTTATCTGAGCGCAGCCAGAGAGTACAGGGACAGCCGGAAAATCCCTGCGGAAGACCTGTTGCTCGTAGTGAGCGGACTCCCTGTCGAGGACTACTGGTGTAATTCCAAATTAGTTGCCGGCAATGATGGAATTGTTCACTCCGGCAACTGGGAGCGTTATTTCAGTTTTCCGATTGATCCTGTATATCCGATTGCGTATGAAATTGCGGCGTGGGCCCTTCGTTCCCGGTTATTCGGCAATACCTCAGATGCCACCCGTTTTGCCCATCGCAACCCGAGGGGCTGTTTCATGGATTTATGTCTGAACGATTCGGAAGTGACGCTGAAGATGCGCACGGGCGATATCTGTCCGGAATGTCAGAAAGTTGTTCGCGGTAAAGCGTTGCCGATCAACTTTGTCAACCAGATATTGCACATATGGAGCACTGTTGGCAAAAAACTGAGCTATCTGAACACAGCTGATTTTTTGAACGAAGTGTCGCTGATGGAAGTGAATTTCTCCAAAAAAGAGATTTATCTGCCCGTCTATGATGCAAAAGTGGAAATGATGCCTGTTCAAATGGCCGTCTATGCCTGGTTT
>JBDLWO010000299.1:0-10586 GCA_039804245.1 Bacteroidota bacterium | reverse complement strand
GGAAGATGGCTGATTACCGGGTGTCATATACAGGAAGCCTGGATGCCCTTTTTTGCCGGACTGATCTTTTTGCCGATCCTGGCTGTTTGCGTATGGGTACTGGAACACATTCCCGCGCCATCGGAGGAGGACAGGCAGAGTCGTTCGGAGCGGGTCAGGATGTCGAAACAGGAGCAAAGGATTTTATTCCGTCGTTTTGCACCGGGAATGATTCTGCTGACCGGAATTTATTTGGTATTGACGATCGTCAGGGACATTCGCGACAACTTTGCGGTCGAAATCTGGACTGACCTGGGATTTGGCGGACAACCGGCCCTGTTAACTACAGCGGAAATCCCCGTGGCACTGGCTTGTCTGGCAGGTATCGCTTCCATGGCGGCCATTGCCAGTCACTTCCGTGCGCTGGGCGTTATACATATAATGACAATAGGTGGCGCAATATTGCTTTTCATTTCCACTTATCTGTTTTCTTTGGGCACCTTGTCGCCGCTCTGGTGGATGATCATATCCGGATCCGGGCTCTTTCTGCCCTATCTGTTATTTAACGGGGTACTTTTTGACCGATTGCTGGCAGCCTTCAGGGAAAACGGGAATGTAGGATTTCTGATGTATATCGCCGATTCGACTGGCTATCTCGGAAGTGCAGCTGTATTGTTTCTGAAAAACTTTGGTGCGGGCAGGCAGAGTTGGCTCGAGTACTTCACAGCCCTCTGTTATGGAAGTTCAATCATTATTTTGCTGCTCGGGCTGGCCTCCTGGTACTACCTGAGTCGCAAGTATCACACTGAAAACATAATAACATGCAAGACAACAAGTATGATGTCGCCATAGTTGGCGCGGGGATAGTTGGCCTGGCAATTGCTTATGCCGCTGCCAAAAAGGGGAGCAAAGTAGCCGTCTTTGAGCGGAATCCGAGGGCAGTTGGAGCGTCCATCCGCAATTTCGGACTGGTTTGGCCAGTGGGGCAGCCGGCGGGAGAGCTCCTTGACCGGGCTATGAGAAGCAAAGAGATATGGATGGAAGTAGCCTCGGAGAGTGGCTTGTGGCTGAAGCAGAATGGCTCACTTCAACTGGCATACCACCAGGACGAGTGGGATATCATTCAATCATTTCAGAAAGATGCACCGGGTGCGGGATACAAGACGAAAATCATGACACCCAATGAGGTCTCCGTAATAAGTCCGGCAGTTAAAACAGACGGATTGAAGGGCGCCCTGTACAGCGATACGGAATGTACAGTGACCTCCAGGCTTGCTATTCCGCAACTGACGCAGTACCTCGAACAGGTTCACGGCGTTGAATTTCATTTTGGCACAGCCGTTTCCCACACAGAAGGAGGGTTACTCACCGATTTTTTCGAAATATGGCGTGCGGAAAGGGTATTTATCTGTTCAGGAGCTGATTTTGAAACCCTGTATCCCCAGGTTTTCAGGGAAAGCGGCATTACCAAATGCAAGTTACAGATGATGCGTACTGTGGCGCAACCCGAAAACTGGGACCTGGGACCATCTCTTTGTGCCGGTCTGACGTTACTGCACTATAATTCATTCTCTTATCTGGAAGAACAGCTGAAAGTGACCAGAGAACGATATGATACAGAGAACCCGGCATTTTCAAAATACGGCATTCACGTGCTGGTTTCCCAGAATAATGCCGGAGAGATCATTCTCGGCGACAGTCATGAGTACGGGTGGGATGTATCTCCATTTGACAAGGAAGAGATCAACAGACATATTCTCGGATATCTGGCCACTTTTGCTGAACTGCCTACACTTCAGCTGACTGAAACCTGGCATGGAGTTTATCCAAAATTACCTGGAAAGACAGAATTCGTGGCCAATCCGGCGCAGGGAGTCTGGATTGTGAACGGACTCAGCGGCGCCGGAATGACCATGAGTTTCGGTCTGGCAGAAACAATTGTATAATTTCAGGAAACCACCTCTTCCAGCAGTTCCTCTATCCACTGTGTCGAGGTGAAGATATGCTCCGCAGATTTGGCACGTTCGTCAATTCTGCGGAGTTCTATATGCTGACTGAAGTATGGATCCTCCTCAAATGCAGCAATTCCGGAGGCTTCCATTTTCCCGCCCTGGTGCATCAATGTGACTTTGCTTGCATCCGAAAGTGCATCATAATAGCGCTCATCCGTACTTACCAGATAGCGTTTGGCCTCCACATGACACTCCACCAGGCGGGCTACCTTTACCGGAAAACCCAGTCCAAGCAAAAAATCAGCTCCGGCCTGCTCGTGATTCATCACTCCGAATCCGCCCATGCTCTGTTCATCAGAATCAGGGCTGACACATATATGTCCAAGATCGTGTAAAAATGCGGCTGCGATAAATTCCGGATCATCCGGATATGATTCGCGGGCGATTTCGGCTGCCTGAACGGCATGTTGCAACTGGGTAACCTCTTCACCGAAGTACTCCTCGCCACCTCTTGCGGCAAAAAGTGACATCACTGTTGCTACTTTTTCTTTTTTTGTCATGGTTAAAAACTTTTTTGTCGGATAATCAAAAAGGAGTGGGAACCCGGCATTTCGCCGACTTCCCACTTGATCTAAACCATTCTATATGAAGTTATGACAAAAGGTTAGGAAGAACCGGAGCAGACCGGAACACGCACCATGGCTGCCCGGCCTGCTTCAGACCACAAACCTAATCTTTCTCAATCCAGAGTTTGTCATTGATATTATCGGTTGTATTACCGAACTGACGACTCAATGCTGTCTGGTAATTATCGGTGTTGTTATCGCGTTCGCTGGTCGGGTACTGGAACCTGCGCGGGATTACACCAGAGTTTCCTGTTCCCGGGCCGCCTTCTGCAAAAGTGGGCACACCTGTGCGGCGCCATGTGTAATACGACTCCAGTCCGCTGTGCTGTGCCTGAGCCAGATACTTCTGAACCAGCACCTGAGCAAGACCGTTGGCATTGTTACCGGCGTAAGCCACCGAGGGTTGAGCCAGATAAGCGGCAACATCAGCGATACCATAAGTAACCATGCTGGCGGTGATACCTTTGTTGTACCAGTCGCCGGCGTTACCTGCTGCCCATCCGCGATTGACAGCCTCGGCGATATTGAGGCACATTTCGGGGTAGCCGATCTGGATACTTGGTTCTCCGACATAATTGCTGAAGAAGCGGGCCTTGTTGATACGGGAGTATTCACCGGCCTGTACTTTAGTGGCCATTTCATCCAAACCCTCATCTGAAGGTGCGCCTACATACGATTCAAAATCAGTTACGGTATAACCCGCGGCCAATTTGGCTGCTGCCGGTTCGGCTACCACGTAAACACGCGGATCGCGCAGACCTGCGAGCGTGTTCACGTACGTAGCGGAAGTATTATAGCGATCGGCATAAAATCCGAAGTTATCAGGATTAAACGGATACTTGTTGAAAACACTTCCGTAAGTGAACTGCAGGTTATCGCTGTTTCCTTCCATGATCGGATAAGCGACAGGATTACCGAGAATTTTGGAAAACTCGCCCTTGATATTCAGGTCAGCATCGGCAGCCTTTTTGCTGAGTTGAACCAGTACACGCAACTTGAATGCATTGACGGTTTTCTGCCATTTGCGCAGGTCGCCACCGAAATAGATATCACCTTCCAGCGATACATCCGACGCAGCAATACGGGCAGCCAGATCGGTATTGGCTTCATCCAGCCATACGAGTACCTGTTTCAGTACGTCTTTTTGTGTGTCGTAGGCAGGAGCAACATTTTCGGCACCCAGCAGTGCCTGATTCATCGGGATGTCACCCACCTTCATTGTCATGTCGTAGTAGAAGAAGGCGCGGAAAAACTTGCCGAGTGCACTGTATGCGTTTACAGCAGGAAGATTGATACGCTGTGCTTCTTCCTCCATTTTAACCACATTTTTCAGCGTGGTGAAACGAAGATCTGCACTGCCCGTCCAATACTCGTTATTATCGTAATAATTGTAGTTGGAACACCAGTACTGGTTCCAGCGGGAGACGTCGCCCCAGGGAGCGTAGTTCATATCCACGAGGATACCGCGAAGTACCAGCGAAGGCGGTACCTGGGTGGAGCGGTTCGGATCTGCCTCCAGTTCGTCGAACTTCTGGCAGCTGTCGGCAGCGAGAACAAGCGCTGCCAGCATGAAGATATATCTGAATTGTTTCATTGTCGAATTGTTGAGCCGGTTTTAGAAAGTGATGTTGATGTTTACGCCATAGCGTTTTGCGGTAGGCGACTGCAGACCGGAGTAGTTGTTGGTGATGTACTGATCCAGATCAATATCTTTCTTCTCGGCGAAGTAAAGAAGGTTACGACCAACGAAAGACACATTTGCCTGACGGATGAAATTGCTGTTCTGGAACCATTTCTTCGGCATCTGATACGTGATGGTCACCTCACGCAGTTTGGCGAAAGTTTTGGACATCAGGTTTGCCTCTGATGTAGCATAAAGACGGCTGATATAGTCCTGGAGGAATGTTTTGGTAGTATTATCGGCAAATTCCAGCTCATCCCAGTTGGTTACATTTCCGTATTGATCGTACTTGATAGTACCACTCACAAGACGAACGCCGTCACCTACATAATTGCCATTCACCTGAGGATCCGTGAAGAGTCCGTTTTTCTGATTCACCCAGTCGGCATAGCGCGCTTCTCCCATTTCACCCTGTGTAGTAGCGAGGTGGCGGCCACCGCGGAACGTCTGGCGCTGAACGTAGTTGGTGATAACACCACCCACACGGCCGTCGAACTGGAAGTTAAAGCTCAGGTTCTTCCATGAAAACTTGTTATTCACAGCCCAAACCCAGTCAGGATTGGAGTAGCCGAGGAACTGCGGCACAGGATTACGAATAGCGCGGCCACTCGCATCGTGTACAATATTACCCTGTTGGTCGTGTACCGGTGCAGAATCGTAGTACTTGTCCAGACGGTCGCCAAGGCGGAAGAAGCCATTGATTACGTCTGTACCCTCCGGCAGTTCTTCCAGTGTTTCCTGGTACGTGCTCCAGTTCACCATTACATCCCAGTTCAGTCCGTCAGCATTTCTGATCGGAGAACCGGTGAGACCAATTTCCCAGCCTGCTTTTTTCGTTTTTACAGCATTGATGAGCTGACTTGTATAACCGGAAGCCTCGGAAATCGGGAGAGCGAAAATCTGTGGTCCGTCAATGTACTGGAAGTAAGTTACATCGAGACCAATACGGTTGCCGAAGAAGCGTGCTTCCAGACCGGTTTCGTAGTTGGTACGTGAGGATGGCTGCAGGCCTGTGTTGGCAATTGTATTGGTGAAGTAGGAACCCGGCTGTCCGTTGTACACCAGTGGCGACGAGTAGGCTGAAGCATTGGAGTACGATGGGCCATCATACGTGGAGGAATAATAAGAGCCGTATCCGAGCGGATAAGGATCTGCTGGTGTAGCGCCGATATAACGGGTAGTGAGTGCTTCCTTCACGTTCGCATAGGAACCGCGCAGTTTCAGGTAAGATACAGGACCGAGATCAGCCAGTTCGCTGATCAGCACGCTGGCGCCCATGCTTGGGTAGTAAAATGTGTTGCTGTTTTCAGGCAGTGTTGACAGGCGGTCCACACGACCGGTGTGCGACAGATACAGGAAATTGCGAATACCGAGATCAAGCGAGTAGTATCCGCTCTGAACCAGCATTTTTGAACGGAAATTGGAAGCGTAAAGCGGGTTGGCTGTATTGGAGAACGAGTAAAGGCCCGGTACGTTGAGGTAATTTGTGGTAGTGTAGCTGGATTCGTAGTTGAACGAACGCAGGTTACCACCGGCCAGTGCCTTCAGGCTGATATTGTCGCTGATGTTGCGGTCGAAACTCAGGTAGGCATCCGTGTTGTTTTCAAACATGGTACGCTTGTCTTCGCGGTAGTCGCCACGAGCTTCTTCACGACCATAGACAGTGGCAGAATACGGGAATTTCTCATTGCGGAACAGATCGTAGGTAGTAATAGCTGTACGCAGTTTGAAATCAAGACCTTTGGCGATATTCCAGTTAAGGGCAGTCTGACCGTAGATATCCGTTTTGTAATGACCACGGAGCCACTCCTGGGCCATAAACCATGGATTGTTATAACGCTGGTATTCGGCATAAATTTGCTGAACACCCTCTTTGCCGGGCTGCCAGTAGTTTTTCATGTCGTCAACATCCCAATCGGCGCCAGCCCAAAGGATAACATTGTAAATCAGCGAGTTCGGGCCATACTGGACGTCCGGGATATTATCGGTGAACTGACGGTTGTAGTTCAGGTTCGACTCAAGGCTTACCCGGCTGTTGAAACGCAGGTTGTTGTAAACGTTAAAATTCAAACCATTCAGTTGCGTGTTCGGCACCATACCCTGCTGGTAATTCCAGGAGGTGGAGAAACGCATATCCATTTTCTCGGAGGAAGTAGAAACAGCAATATTGTTATTCGAGAGCAGGCCCGGGCGCAGGAAACGCTCCAGGTTTCTTTCGCCACGGGCAACCCACGGCGTGGCGATACGCTGGCCGGTTGCAGGGTCAATCGGACTGTCGTACTGCGGAATCAACTGACCTTCAAAACGAGGGCCCCAGATGTCGTAGTCACCATCGTTGGTACCGCCACCACGACCATCAACGAATGCGTAGCGACCATGGTCGCCGGGTCCGTATTCGTAGTTTACGGTGGGTACGGCATTGAAGCCCGACTCCACCATCTGGCTGCTGTTGAACTCAATACTCACACCGCGCTTGTCTTTCGTACCTTTTTTGGTAGTAATCATGATAACACCGTCTTTCGAACGGAAACCGTAGAGTGCAGCAGCAGCAGGGCCTTTCAGCACAGTAAATGTCTCGATGTCATCAGCACTGATATTCCAGGTGTCCGAGTTTACGGGTACGCCGTCCACTACAAAAATCGGGTTTGAACCGCGCAGGTTGAGATTGGGAGCGCCGAGCAACTCAGGCGATGCGCCCACCGTCAGACCGGCCACTTTACCGGCCAGTGTATTGATGGCATTCGGCTCGCGGGCTTTCAGCAACTCATTGCCATTCACTTCCTGAACGGCATAACCAAGAGACTTTTTTTCGCGGCTGATGCCAAGAGCGCCCACCGTTACCTCATTCAGTACGTTGTCTCCCGACATGAGAATAACAATGGAAGTGATATCTCCTACCGCGACATTCTGTGTTTTGTAACCCACATAGGAAACAATCAGCACTTCACCTTTCTTTGCATCCAGCATAAAATTGCCGGAAGCATCGGAAGCAGTACCACGAGTGGTTCCCTGAATAACGATAGTAGCGCCGGGGAGCGACTCCCCGCTGACAGCGTCCTGAACAGAACCGCTGATTTTTTGACCCATGGCCGGCAGAAGGCACGACAGGGTGATGACAAGAGTGCACAATGCACCCTTGAAGGTTGAGTGAAAATCCTTCATAGATGGAAAAAACAGGTTAAGTTTTGTCTGTAACAGACGCCGGCAGGTTGGTACGATGGTGGCTTTTCAACCGACGCTGCTGTTTGAATTGAATCTGCCCGGATATTGATTAATCTGGTACAAAATCCGCAACAAAGGTAGATTCACATACACGGCAGAGAGGTTCAGAGAGAATTAAATTATGATTAAGTTATTGTAAATCAAACAATTAAAGTAAAATTAACACTAAATAAAGGAAAAAACGGGCTGGGCACATTTCTGAAAATCAGACGTATGCCCAGCCCGTTTTCCCGGAAATCGCCTAACGCTCCAGCACTATCCTGATGACTTCCTTTTCTCCGTTTTCGCTGCACAATTCAACAAAATACAGGCCGACAGGTGTTCCTGCCGGTAAAATCACGGGATAAGGTGCTTCGTCAGCGCGCGTATGTGTGTATAACACGCGTTGCCCGCGACTGTCATATACCTGAATAACGCTTTCTTCACCACTCCAGGCACTCAGATCGGCATAGAACACACCATCCGACGGGTTGGGAAACAAATACACCTGATCTGATGCCAACTCTTCCATGGATCTGTCATCACTTCCATCGGTGAGATTATCGGGCGGAGTAATACCCAGCGGACAATAGTAAGTGTTCAGATGTGCCTCATAATACTGCTGCTCGAAAAGCCTGCTGATCACATGAATATAATCAACATCTGCCTGGGCGGGCAGGGTATAACGAAATATCGAAGTACCTCCGTTGGCCAGTCCGGCGCCCACAGGGCGAAAGCGTACTGAATAAAAAGGAGCATAGTTCGGGTTACGCACCTGATAGGTACTTCCCTCGGGCGATGTGTAAATGGAATTATTAGCCGGCGACATGGCCGTTATGGCAGATGGCAGCTGGAATGCCGTGTAAATCAGCTCGCGGGAGCAGTTATTGGTGACGCGAATCCGGAAGGTTTTGTTTTTTCCCGGATCCTGCGTTACCGAAAGCAGTTCGTATTTCATACAACCCGCCACTTTCACATCGCAGGGATTTTCCTCCGATACGGTTACACTGAAGCAGCAGCTGCGCGATTGCCCGCATACATCTTCTGCCCGGTAGCACACCTGTGTTACGCCAACCGGGAATATACTCCCCGACGGATTTCCAGATACCAGGGAAACTACTGTTCCCGGGCAAGTACAATCGGTAGATGCCATCGGATCGGCGAACTGAACGGCTGTGCCCGGAGCACCGACAGGCACATTCAGGGTTACCGAAGGAGGACAGGCCATGGAAACTGTAGAGGGAGCCGGCGTGGCATAACGCAGTTTATACGTCACAATACTGTCGCAGCCTGCTGCCGTCTGATACGTTACAGGAACATCAGCCTCATTTTCATACAATACTCCACCTAACATTGCCTGGTCACCCGGACAGAGCAGGATGAGTTCCGCCCCCATGAGCGGTGGCAGTCTGTTCAATGTGTAAGTCATGATACTGTCACAGCCATTGGCAGCAGTCAGTGTATCTGAAAAAATTCCGGGTGTAGTGTATGTCTGTCCGTTGATAGTAACAGCACTTCCCGTACAAAAAGTAAAGGTCTGGCTACCGGTAAATACTGGCAAAGCCTCCAGCTGATAGGTAGTAATTTGTCCGCAATCAGGAGCACCAAGGAAAATCGTATCATGTACGACGGCAGGTGCAACGTAATACTCCCCCCCGATTTCAACCGGTTCGCCGGAGCAGACCGTAACAGAGACACTCTCCCTGACAAACGGCAGGATATCAACAGTGATACTGCCGGAAGCAGTATCCCCGCAAAGATCGGTCACAGTGACGGAATAAATGGTACTCTGCGCCGGCGACACCTGTGTGAAAGGAGCAGTTGTGCCATCACTCCAGACATATGCATAAGGTGCTTCACCACCCGCTGCCAATGCTGCGAGGTCACTTTTCCCGAATTCACAGATCAGGGTATCGCCGGATACTGCCAGCGAGAGCGGTTCGGCATCGCTGATCAGAAATTCGATCCGGTTGGTTTCGCACTGACAGGAGTTGCTGATATCAAGTATTATTTTCTCCGTAACTTCTGCCACACCATCGCTGAAAACAGTCACAGGGACCGACACTTCAGTTTGCCCGGCAGGAATAACTGCGATACCGGGTAGCGGAGCGTAATCTACACCGGCAATGGCCGTGCTGGCTGGCGAAACCGAGTAATTGACTGTGAGCGGATTGGCGTCCGAACCTGTACGCGTAAACCGGATAGCCCCTCCTGTACAGCCCTCCGTTGCCGTTGGTCTGTTTTGCGCGTACGCGGGCGAGGCGGCTATTTGTCCGCCGGCGCTGAAGGAGTTGGCTTTCAGGAAAACCGCCGAGTCGTACAGGCCATCGCCCACATCAGCGATAGCCAGTTTGATATGATATTTCTGACAGGGTTGAACGTTGGCAACGGCCTTCAGTGGTTTTGTCCAGCCATCGAGTTCTACCTCGGCATAATTACTTGCCGACCAGCCCATGAAGTTGCAGGAAAGAAAATTGGTACTGTTATTGACGTAATACTGGGTATTGACATCGTGGTTGATACTGTTGACTGAAATAGGGGTGGTTCCACCGGGCAGGACGGCCAGATTTTTAACACCGTTAATACCCGGACCGCTGATAAAAAAGCCAAACACATCGTTATACTCGCTTCCCACATACTCACAGTATTCTTCAGAGCCGAACACGTATTCAAACTCGACCATGCTGCCCGTTGGTACGAAGTCGAATTCAATCACATTGACATCATAGAGATTCCCGGCTACCAGTGCATCCAGATTGGGGTCGTAGCCGGGTGTGCCAAATCCTCCGTCGGTGTCGCCGGCCAGATTGGGGCCGGAGAGGATGTTCACATTGCCTGTACTCATCACAACTCCCGAGGAAAGTTGAATATTCTGTGCCCCACCCGTGAAAGTACCCTTGGCAGAAGAGTTGCCCTTCGCTGTTACGTTTGATACAGCATAGCAGCCTCCTCCGATCAGCGTACTGGATATCAGGCTCTGCGGGTTTACGTTGGGAGTTGACTGAAGCAGGGCCAGCGACTCTGCATTACCGGCCGGCTTGTCCTTCCCGGGCTGGACATTTTCCTGCATAACAGACAGATAAAGTGGAATATCATCTGTTTTGACAGGAGAGGTGGCATATACACTCAGTAATGCCGAAGAACCAT
>JBDLWO010000298.1:0-3330 GCA_039804245.1 Bacteroidota bacterium | reverse complement strand
AATGGTGGTGATACCTTCCGTGAAGGCCCGGAAGGCAGCTATATAGGCCATTTGATGAAGGGAAGCGTCACGGTCCTCGATATACCATCGGATGAAGAGCTGGGTAAATGGACGCAGGAGGTTCTGAAACTGAATTTCCGTGTTGAGCCTGTCGTGGATACAACCGCCTGTCCGGTACCACCTGCGCCGGGACTGAGGAAAAGTCCGATCAAACATATCGTATTTATTTCCAAGGAAAACCGGACTTACGACGAGGTATTCGGGCAGCTCACCCGGGGTAAGGGTGAACCGGAACTTGCCAGGTATGGAGCCAACCGCACCTTTGCGAACCAGGCGGGTGAAGACACCGTTAAAAATGCCACCGTCATGCCCAACCACCTGGCACTCGCCCGGCGATTTGGCATCAGCGACAATTTCTATGTGGATAGCGACCACAGTGCCGACGGGCACCGCTGGTTAGCCAATACCTATCCGAACGAGTGGATGGAGACAACCGTTACCTCCGGCTATGGCGGTCACCGGTACGGCAGCAAGGCCAAAGGGAGGTTTGCCTGGACAGGAGGAGCGGGCGCTATATTTCCGGAAGATTACAACGAGGCGGGATCGCTGTGGGATCATCTGGAGCGCAACCGCATATCTTTCCGGAATTACGGATTCGGTACCGAGATGGGCTCCAATTTTACTGACAGTACCATGAAGTACGGCGGGCAGCGCGTATTGGTCAATTTCCCCATCCCCGGGCCGCTTTATCACCGGTCGTCGCAAAACTATCCTACCTTCAATATGGCCATTCCCGATCAGTATCGGGCAGATGTATTTATGCAGGAATTCCGGGAAAAGTGGCTCACGGGCAAAGAAAAGATGCCACAGGTAATCACCCTGATGCTGCCGCAGGATCACGGCGCCGGAGAGCGACCGCAGGCAGGATATCCTTACAGGGAGAGCTACATGGCCGACAACGACCTGGCACTCGGCAGGGTAGTGGAGTTCCTGTCGCAAACACCCTACTGGAAAGAGATGGCTATTATAATTACCCAGGATGACGCACAGGACGGGCGCGATCACGTGGATGCGCACAGGAGCGTCCTGATGGTATGTTCACCCTGGGCGAAGAAGAATTACGTTTCGCACACCCATGTCAGTTTCGGAAGTATTTTCAAAACCTGCTGGAACATACTGGGCATACCGTACCTGAACCAGTACGATGCTGCAGCCAACGATCTGAGCGATTTTTTTACTGACAAGCCCGATTTTTCACCATACAGGGCGATACCGGTTGATACCCGTATTCTGGATCCGCAGAAGCTGCTTACGCCATTCGACGAGAAGTTTGACTGGAAGAGCCTGCTGGAATCACCTGTGCTGGACGATGAGGACGATTTTATCCGGGAGAAGCGGAAAGGGAATTGACCGGGAGTTTCCCTGTCATTGAAGCGAAAAAACGGGATTCGTCTTACAACATTTCGATTTCACCCCTGTCAAGTCCGGTGTAAAGCATGATTTTTTCAATTGTTTCGCCCTGCTTTTTCATCTGTCTGGCTATGTGTACGTTTCTTTTTGCTTCACCTTCGTCAAATCCTGCGGCCTTGCCTTCGTCAAATCCGGCAGCTTTACCCTCGTCAAATCCGGCAGCTTTGCCTTCGTCAAACCCGGCAACCTTGCCTTCATCGAATCCTGCTGCCTTGCCCTCATCAAACGAAGTGTCCACCACATTTTTCAGATCGCGGTAGGTTTTGAGACTTGCCTCATAATTACTCCTTTCCTCGGGTTTGAATCTGGCAATTTCGGCCGCTTCAAACAATTTTTTGAATACCCTTTCCTGAAGAGTTACCGGGCGTTCCTGCAGATTGGGGAGTTGGCGGAGTACGTACATCCACTTGTCGAAATTGGAGTCCAATTCATCTTCGCGCTTGTTAAAATGGGGCATTTCCAGGTATATGTAGGTCAGTTTGTCGTAAAAAACGCGGCAGTTCTGGTCTTTTAGCTGGACCTCATGACGCACCTGTTTTTCTGAAGCGTCTTCCGAAAAGGTAAAATCCAGGATACCAATGAGATAAACATCCTGCAGTTTATAGTTCCAGTCGCCCTTCTGTGCCTGTTCCTGAATTGGAAAGGAGGTGTAGAATACGCTTCTGTCTTTGAAGTAGTTCTGTTTTGCCTTCTGCATTTCGACGATGAAGTGCTCACCGTTTTTTCCCGTGCAAAAGAGATCAAAAATGGCACTTCGATTTTCATTGGTGAGACCGAGCTGCTCCGATTTGGCGTAGGAAAGATCCGTCAGCTGATGTTTTTCGGGCAGTACCTGATTCAGAAAATCCATCAGAATATCTTTGTTTGGCTCGGAACCAAACAACTTTTTAAAGCCAAAATCCGTAAATGGGTTGATGTATTTGTCTTTCAGCAGCATGGCGTTGCTTTCGTCTGGAGTTTTCACTGGTTGCTGGGTTTGAAGGTCAAAGATAGAAGAGAATGATGTTTTACTCCAAAAGTAACCCTTTTATTTGACAATTGCAAGTGACAGGTACCGACTTTTTACAATCTGTCCATATCTTCGTAACCCCGTTTAAAAAAAATACTGTGACAAAAGATACCGAAACCTATTTCGCCGAAGGGTGCGGCCGCTGCAAGCTGGGAGGTACTCCGGCCTGCAAGGTGCATACCTGGGCAAGAGAATTGCAGCTCCTGAGGGCTGTTCTGCTGGACTGCGGGCTTGTGGAAGAATCCAAATGGGGAATGCCCTGCTACACTTTCAATGGGAATAATATCGTGATGCTGGCAGCTTTAAAGGACTTTTGTTCCATCGGTTTTTTCAAAGGCGCGCTCCTGCACGATGAGAACGGACTGCTGGTCAGAGCGGGAGAAAATACCCAGGCTTCCCGGCAGCTTCGTTTTACCAGTCCGGAGCAGGTGACAAAACTGGAGGAAATCCTCAGGTCTATGGTATTTGAAGCCATAGAAGTGGAGAAAGCCGGGATCAAGGTTCAACTCAAATCAGCAGACGAGTATGAAGTGCCCGACGAATTCCGCGACCGCATGGAGCAGATGCCTGCATTGAAGGAGGCCTTTCACTCGCTCACACCCGGCCGCAGGCGTGGATACCTGATGTACTTTTCGGGTGCCAAACAGGCAAAGACTCGCGAGAACAGGATAGAAAAGTGGATTCCTGCCATATTGAATGGAAAGGGTATGAATGATTGATTATGTCACTCCTCACTTCCCCGTATTCATTTTTTTCATCAGGTCCTCCAGATAGTCTATCTGCACCTCCTGTATTTCCAGCAGTTTCTTGTTCTGGTGAATCAGCAGGTGATCAATTTTTTCGCTCAGCAG
>JBDLWO010000297.1:0-4218 GCA_039804245.1 Bacteroidota bacterium | reverse complement strand
GGGTGGCAGTGAAACCAGGAGCAAGAATATAAACCTGTGGATTTATATCTGCATCAACTGAAACACCATTTTTCAACAACAAACACTGTTTCATCATGTTTGAAAGAATAATAATTTGCCTGGTACTGCTGTTTTGCAGCGGACTGTTCATACCCGTTTCGGGGCAGGTTTCGGGAGAGTGCAGCTATACCGTAAAGCCTACCTACAAAGGGGAGGTGCTGTTCAACTACGGTAGCGTTTCCAATGCTATTTCCCTGAAAAACAACACTACATTTACCATAGGTCAGCCATACGTTGGCAGCAGCGTATCAGAGGCCAATTTTGCCCAGTCGGGTTTTTGGGCGCGCTTCCTGCTGCCCCCGGCGCCTCCTGTGGTGATTGCCAGCGAGGGAGACCTCGAGGATCGCATACAGATCAACTGGTTGCCTGATGCGCTTTCGCCTACGGCCACTATTTTCAGGCTCTACCGGAATGGTGCGCTGCTGGCAACCATGGATGGAGACACCTATTCCTTCATTGACTTCAACGTAATCGCGGGCAAGTTCTACACCTACGAAGTACGGGCTGTCAATGCTGCGGGTGAGGGTCGCCCGGGCGCCGCCCTTGGTTTTCTCAATCCGAACGGTGTGGTAACCGGACAGGTCAAATCAACCAATGGCAATCCTGTGCCGGGCGCTGTCGTTACGCTGTCGCCGACCATCGGAGCGGCAGCTGAATTTACCGGCGAGGGTTCTGCTTTCGCCAATTACTCGCTTGCCTACCCACGGAATGAATTTACCGTATCATGCTGGGTAAAACTCGAAGACAACAATGATGAAACAGCCATCTTCGACCTCGGCAGCACTATTTCCAAAAACTGGTGGTTGCATACCCTGCCGGCGGCTTCCGGCAAGGGGGTTCGTTTCGGTGTAGGCGCCGGAACAGGAAACGTAAAGAACCTGGACTACAGTTTTCCGACCAATACCGCCGATGAATGGCACTATATCGCCGCCACCTACAACGGCGCTTCCGTGTTGCTCTATGCTGATGGTGAGCTGGTAGGCACCTCCGTAGCTGATATTGAAGCCGACAGCATACCGCTGTATCTGGGCCAAAAAGCCGACGGAACAGCCTTCTATCAGGGGAAACTGGACGAACTGCGCTTCTTTGACCGGCAGTTGGCCCAAACAGAGATACAAATGTTTATGAACCGGACGGTAGCACCCAACTCAGACGGACTGGTGAATTACTGGAAATTCGATGAGGGCGTTGGATCAAAATCATTCGATCTCACGGCATCCAAACAAAAGATCTTTTTATGTGGTGTGAACTGGACGAGCGACAAGCCGAACGTGGTGAATGCTGGTCTCAGTGATGAAACCGGTTTTTATGCCATCCCCGCAGTGAACTATGGCGCAGGTACTACCTTTGTAGCGAAGCCATCCAAGAACTTCTATTTCAACCAGGCACTCGAGTTCAACTCGGTCAACGAACAATATGTTGAACTGACAAACTTCGACCTGACAGACAGCTCCACGATTGAAGTTACGGTAAAGGCGTTCGATTTTTCAGGCAACCAGTGTATCCTGACGAAACAGAACGGCAGCAGTACCTATTTCGGGCTGCACCTGAACCTCGGCCAGCTGATTATGGAGCTCGATGGCAGTACCCACGACTTCGGCGCGCTGGGTATGGGTTACCACCGTATGTCTTTTGTCATGGAACAAACCGGCAGCGATGTTGCCGTAACCTGTTACAAAGACGGAGACCTGTTTGGGTCACACACCTTCAGCGGCGTTTCATCCGATTTCTCCGGCGGAACCCCCTGGACACTCGGTGCGGGTCGCAGCGGCGGTTCCATGATGAATTTCTTTTCAGGCCTGATAGACGATGTGGTCTTTTACAGCAGCCTGATGACACTGCCCGATCTGCAACTGGCTGCGGCTGTTGGTACGGATATCTCCCGGAGAGATCTGGATTATTATTTCCCGCTGAATGAAGGTTCGGGCGCCAAAGTCAAGGATTATGGCACCATGCTGTCCGGTAATGGCGCCATATATGGTGCAACATTCAGCACGGTGGTCGCCATTGCAAAGGAAGAGCCCCACCTGTTCACACCATCCAGCCGACTGGTGACTATCAACCCTACGAATACCAGTGTGGATCAGGTTGATTTCACCGATCAGAGTACGGTGCCGGTATCGGGATATGTCAGATATGAAAACACCGATTGCTTTCAGGAGGGAGTCGAAATTCTTGTAAACGGCAAACGCAACGCACCGCCTATTTTCACAAACAGCGAGGGTTACTTCTCGGTTGAATTCGAACCGGGTGCTACGGCTACACTGACGCCTGTCTTCAAAACGCATAATTACTATCCGGCTTTTTGGGAAGTTGACAATATAGCCTCTCCTGTAGCAGGTGTTTTGTTCCGCAACCAGGTGAAGCGTCATATTGAAGGCCAGATGGCCGGTAACATCAATTGCAGAAAGAGCGTCATTCCGGAAGGAGCTATTGTAAAGGTGAAAGTAGAATCCCTCAACGGTTGTTTCTACAAGGAATTGCAGCTTACAGAGGCAAATGGCAAATTCAAATTCAGCAATCTGCCACCCCTGCCGGTTTCCATTGCCGTTACGGAGCATTCCAACAACGTCATTTACAACTATTTCCAGTTACAGGGTGGCAGACAGGTTGATCTGACCGATGTGAGTGATACAACCGATTTTATCTATTACTCTCACCCGGAAATAGAACTTTCAACACTGGACACGAACGACTGCGGGCAGCAAATGCTGCAGCAGGGTACAGCGTATCGCACAGAAATCAAGGTTTATCAGGACTACGATGGAGGCAGATGCTATCTGGACACGGCGCAACTGACGATAGACAACGCCCTTGCCGATATGCAGCCCTTCGACACACTGATGACCGCCGGAAAACTGCGACATAATTTCAAAGCCAGTTTTCCGAATGTAGCCTCGCCTTATACCAAAACGCTGACTGTAACAGCAGTTGCCAATACACTCGAAAATTCTGCATCCACCACGGCTGTCATTCTCGGACAAAGACCGCGGCAGGTGAATTTCACCTCCACATCGCCGTCCATCCCGCTGATGATTCTGAGGGATCCTCCGGGTGACGGATCGAATGCTACTATTGAGAAGGGCACCACGGTGTGTAATGGCTGGAGTGTTGGAACTTCGCTGGCTACCAAATTGAGTACGGGCATGAAAATGAGTCTGGGTACAGAAACTGTTGTGTCTGCTGGTGTCGGAGCCGAGGTTGAAACCAAAACCGAGCTCAAAAACGATCTTGAACTGGGGATGAGTATTGCCATGAAAGGTAATTTCAACACGTCTGCTGAAGTGTGTCTGTCAGCCAACGAGACTATCTCCACATCCGGTGATGCCGTGCTGCAGGGAGATGATGCCGATGTGTTTGTGGGGGGGGCAATGAACCTGCTTTTTGGTATTACTGATGATCTGAGATATGATTCAGCCACCTGCGGATTTTATGTTCGTCCTGATCTGGTTGTTTTCCCCGACAAATTTGCGTCAACCTTCCTCTATTCCGGATATCAGATCAGAAAAGTGGTTATTCCGAACCTGGAATTTGTCGGAGATACGGTATCTGCCAATCAGTGGCGTGCCATGCTTCAGCGAAACAAGGATTTGAAAGATGCAGCTGTTTTCGAGAAAAACCTTACGTTCGATGCCGGCGTTACTTACGAAAATTCCTCGACGATAGAGAATACCAAGAGTATGGCTTTTGGCTTCGGAGTGGATGTTACTGGTACTGCAGCTTTGGAACTGGGTGCATTACTCAATGGTACTGGAGGAACAGTAAAATTGGGAATGGAAATCAGCATGGGAGTTGCTTCCGATTTCAGTAATACACAATCCAACTCTCAAACAATAGCTTATACGCTCGCCGACGATGATATCAAGGACGTTTTCACGGTTGATGTGTTGCAGGACAGGGCCTATGGAACACCTGTATTCAGAACGGTTTCAGGAAATTCTTCCTGCCCGTATGAAGAGAAAACAGTGCCACGCGATGGTCTGACGCTGACGGTTGACAAAACAGTTGCCACCAATGTAACTGATAACGACAAGGCTATCTTCAAATTCAATCTGGGTAACGTCAGTCAGACGGATGAGTGGCGCTATTACACGCTGGCGCTGTATAACGTTGCCAATCCCGATGGTGCTATAGTCAAAGTTCAGGGCGAGAATAAAT
>JBDLWO010000296.1:0-11743 GCA_039804245.1 Bacteroidota bacterium | reverse complement strand
ATTCAGGGGGCTAAAGAGGGCTCCTCAGTATGGTGGCGCTCCGCATAAACCCGTGCTTTTACTTGCCGTTATCAAAGGAATTGAGACTGGGGAAATAAACTCCTGCAGGATATTCATTACGCCCGGGCTGGTAATTGATTTCCGTAAAATATGGGATCAGTTGGTGACCACGCCGCATAAACCCAAATTTTCACTGCCTTTTTTCCACCTCAGATCGGAGCCGTTCTGGCGACTGGTTTGCAAGCCCGGCTATGAAATTCCACGTACCTCCTCCAATAGTATTCAGAGTTTTGTAGCACTTGATGCCTCGGTGGAGTATGCCGAGATTGACGAGCATTTGTTTCTGTTGCTGTCAGATCCGGTTTCCCGCGAAGTACTGAGGCAGGAGCTTAAAAGCAGATATTTCCCGGATGCCGGCAAAGTCGCACAACCTTACACACTGATTGATGATCTCCAGCGTCAGATGCTGAATGATGACCCGGAGACTTACAGGAAACGAATTGAAGAATTGGAAAAAAGCAATCCGGAGGATGAAGCAGAGGAGGAACTACTCGTCCGAAGTGCCGTATTCAAGCGGGAAATTCCCAGAATTTACAATTACCAGTGTACAATTTCCGGCATGAAGGTTACCACTTCTGCCAATATGCAAATAAGCGTCCAGATGGTGGATGCCTGCCATATCAAACCATTTGCCGATTTCAAGGATGATACTATCGGTAACGGGCTGTCGCTAAGTCCGAACCTGCATCGTGCTTTTGACAGAGGACTGATCACGATCAACGACGATTTCGTGGTGCGTGTTTCTCCGGCTATTATTGAGACTGATTCACCTTATTCGCTTCGGCAGTTTGAAGGAAAACAGATTTGCTTGCCTGAAGATCCGAAACATTATCCGCTGGTTCAGAATCTGGTGTGGCACCGGAAGGAGCGCTGGCTTGTTTGACTATTCCTCTTTACATCCCGTTTTTACCGCTCCTTTCCCCACACGACCGCTTGTTATTTTTTCTGTAAAAAGATGCGACAACACTGTAATGTTGTGCGACAACACATCGCACAACATTACAGATTGCCATGGCACAACAAACACTGAAAGACAGGAATAACAATACGATCGGATACATCCTGACCGATGCGAAGGGCAGGCAGACCATCAAGGACAAGAATATGGTGGTCAAAGGCTATTACGATCCTGAAACGAACGTGACCAAAGACAAGAACCTCAGGGTAGTTGGCCGCGGCAACCTGCTTGCAACGCTGATCTGACGGTGGACTATCTGGTTGTGAAGAACTTCATCCGGTAGTCGGGTCGGATATTGCCCAGCCTGATATCCTCCAGTTTTCGCTGGATGAGGCGTTTTTTCAGCGGTTTGAGGCGCTCAACAAAGAGTATGCCTTCAATATGATCGTATTCGTGCTGTATCACGCGGGCGTTGATGCCGGTGAAAACAGCCTCGTGGTGTTCGAAGTTTTCATCCTGCCACTTCATACGGATCTGATCGGGGCGTTCCACTTCGCCGTGGATGCGCGGTATGCTGAGGCATCCTTCCTCGTAGCTCCAGGGATTGCCCCCTTCCTCGATAATCTGTGCGTTGATGAAGGTCTTTTTGATACCGGCATCGGTGATTTCGGGCTTTTTTCGTTCCACCTGTTCGGTATCCACGACAAACATGCGGATGGGCAGTCCTATTTGCGGTGCGGCCAGTCCGACTCCGTCGGCGTGGTACATGGTTTCCCACATATTTTCGATCAGTTCCTTCAGTTCGGGGTAGCTGGCGTCAATGTCGGTGGCTTTTTTTTTCAGGACGGGTTGTCCGTAGGCATAAATTGGCAGAATCATGAAACGGCGGTTTAGCCCCAGTGGTGGGCCTGCATATATTGTTCGAGAATGAGAGCGGCGGCGATCCGGTCAACAAGGCCTTTTTCGCGGCGCTTGCTTTTTTTTGATACGCTTTGCAGAATAATTCTGGAGGCTTCGCGTGATGTGTAACGCTCGTCCTCAAAAACAACCGGTTTATCCGGAAATTGTTTTTTCAGCTTCTCCACAAATTTTTCAATTTCAGGAACCACCTGTGCCGGGTTGCCGTCTTCGTGGCGCGGGAAGCCCACTACGAAGCATTCAACGGGCTCGGAGGCGCAGTATTTTGCCAGAAAAGCCGGCACTTCGGGTGTTGGTACTGTATCCAGCGCACTGGCGATGATGCGCAGCGGGTCGGTAACGGCCAGTCCCGTCCGTTTGGTTCCGTAATCAATGGCAAGAATCCGGCTCATGCCGCAAAGGTACGGAAACCTGCCGTAAAAACGACTGATGCCACCGCTCCTGCAGAATTGGCACTCTTTTTGCCTTACATGTTACAGATTTATTTAATCATAATTTTTGATGTCTGATTTCGGGTGCAGGGTGCTTTTACAGCCCTGAAGAAGGAACCGGGCATTTTAATCACCCACCCACCGATTTATGAATTTCAAGTTTTTTTCAATCGCTGCCCTGTTTGTGGCATCATCCTCCCCTGTTTTCGCCCAGTCGTCCTGTAAAATGGGCTTCACTTTTGGTGGAAATCATTCCTGTCTTCAATCCGATCTTTTCCAGACCCTCTCCGGCCGTACCAACGCCACGGCCGGCTTCACGGTGCGTCTTGGTTTTGGTGAAAGGGTTGAGCTGAACACGGACATCATGTATGTACAGAAAGGCGCCACGGCCAAAGTTGTGGAATTTGTACCCGACAAGGCGCCGTGCCCGGGTTCTTACGATTATTTCTACAACTCTTTTGAGGCGGCCCTGGTTGGCGGTTTCAAACCTGTAAAATCCATTCCGGTCTATCTGCAGGCAGGTGGATTCATGGGCGCACATTTCCACAACCTCGACCGCAGCCGCGACGAGTTGTATCTCGGCGACTACACAGACATCAACAAGGCTACCGAGGCCACTGATCTGAACGAGGCGTTCACCGGTATTGACTGTGGCGCTGTGTTCGGTGTGGGAATTGGTGACGGCAAATTCCGGTTTTCTGCCCGCTATTACCCGGGTCTCAGGAACCTGAATAAAAATCGTGATTTTGTGGATGTTTCCAACAGAATCACGTCAAACGGCGTCAGAGCTACCCTTACCTTCTTTTTCAGGTAATCAGTTTCCGAGAATAATTTCGGTTGACTTCTGTCCGGCATGTATCATATAAACGCCGGGCTGGAGGTTTGTCAGATCGAGCGTGGTTTCCCAGACGTTTTCCGGCAGTATTTTTTCTGCGCACAGTTTCCCTCTGGAATTGAATACGCGGATATGGAAGCGATCGCGATAGGCTACCAGTTGTTTTCTGAAAATGATCATTCCGCTGCCGGGGTTGGGCGAAACGTCCCAGGCGGATTCGGCCCAGGGTACGGGTTGTGTTTCCCGGTTCAGGAAGCGCAGGCTCCAGTTGATTGTTTCTTCCCCGTTCAACCTGAAAAAAGGTGAAACACCTGCTGGTGAAAGCGGAGAAACGGGTTCCGGATTACCCGAGTCGGGTGACGTACTGATTTGCAGGCGATAGTTACCTGTTGCAACGGACAGGATAGTGAAGATACCTCCCGCGTCTGTAGTGCCTGCGTGTACCACCTGGTTTGTCAGGCTGTCGAGCAGCAGTACGGTTGAGTGCGGCAGAGGCAGGTCGTGTTCGCTGTAAATTCCGTCATTATCGGTGTCGAGCCACACGTGTCCGGTTACGCTGTTGGGGATCAGGTGTTTTGGTGGATGCAGCTGGGAAGCAGGAATTACCTGTTTGGGCATCAATCGGGTGCTCCACATCAGTTTTGCCGTGGCCCCGCCGCCCAGCTCCAGATATTCAAACCGGACGGGATATCTTTTGCCTGCTTCCAGGAAAATAACACCCTGATATTCAGTACTGCCCTGCGGTTGCCAGTGGTCAATGAGCAGGCTGTCGGCGACCCACAGGCGGGCTCCGTCATCGGTGAGTGTATAAAAAGTGTAATAATCTGTTTCATAAGGGGTTACAGAGCCTGTCCAGGCGGTGGTGAAGCCGTCGAGGGGTACGTAGCCCGGCTCTGGAGATCCTTCCAGCCATTCGTAGTTGATGAAAGAGTCTATGCGGCTGAACAGGAGTGGTTCATCGAATCCCCAGGGCTGATAATTTTCCTGGTAGTAATTTCCCAGCAGACCGAAACCGCCAGCTTTGGGTACTTTTTCGTAGTTTAAATTGACGCGGAAAGAATCGGAGGCAGGGGTCTGGAATTGCCAGAGCAGGTTGGTTGAGCCATCTTCCCAGTGCCTGAACACCAGAACGGAGTCTTCGCGTTCCAGGAATCCCGGTGTGCGCAGGCTGCGTTTCAGCCCTGCCACACTTTTGAAATAGTATGGGGTATTTCCGAAGAAGCCATCGGCGTCAATGGGTACGCCTGGTTCATTGGATATGGCGCTGATGACCGTTTTTTGCGGGAAAACATCCCTGTAGGCATGCCGGGTCAGTCCGGCGTCGTCGGTGGCTGAAAAGTGAAACCGGTACCACACGTTGTCGTCGGTTTCGCCTGTTGTCGGAACGAGTATCGCCTCTTCATCGAGTCCGGTTGTGGGAGTCATGACCGGGTGGAGGTGTTCATCGTGGTGAAAATCGATTTTCCAGCTGGTTCTGGTTGCTGGCATGGGGCCGGTTTCCGGGTCTGTTGCTTTCCCGGAGAAGGGTATTTCTGCGCCAGCCTGGTACAGGAAATTTGAATCTGGCAGTATGATTGTCAGTTCGGGGCGCCTGCTGGATGTTACTCTCAGCATGGCTGTTGCGGATGTATCTTTTCCGAGGGTATTGGATACTATACAACGGTACACGGACCCGCTATCGGTGAGTGTTGTAGCTGGAATTTCGTACGTAACGGAGTCTGTTGCCGGGATATCGAGGCCATTTTTTTGCCATTGATAGTGGAGGGGCGCTCTGCCGAGAGCTTTTACATTCATGGTGAGAGATTCACCCTCGTGCAGCAGTTCGCCGTGTGGCTGTGCGAAAACGAAAGGCGCCTCGCTGCCGGTATAGACTACCTTCCAGAGGCTTCCGTTTTCGCTTTCTGTGTTGTCCTGGAATGAGCCGCCGCCTATTCCGGCTCTTGCGAGGTAGTACAGTTCGCCGGCGGGGTTCACCGACAAAGCTACGGGTCTGTTTATGGCAGTGGCTAAAGTGGCGACACCCGGATAAGGAGCTGTATCCATCATTTTGATGTATCCCTGACAGTAATCGGCGAACAGGAAGCGTCCCTGAAATTGTGCCGGAAGCACAGTGCCGGTGGCTGGTGTAAATGCAGCGCCGATAATGGAGCATCCCGCATTGTGGTCGTAAGTGTAGAGTGGATCCTGGTAGTTGGAGGGTACGTTTTGGGTGGTTTTTCTCCCCTCGAGCAGGGGCCAGCCGTAATTTCTGCCCGGGAGCAGTTCATTTACCTCTTCCGCGAGCGCTCCGCCCACGTCGCAGATGAAAATACGGCCGGTTTCGGGCTGTACCGCCATAGAGTAAGGGTTTCGGAGCCCAAGTGCATAAATTGCCCGGTATTTTCCGGGCAATTCGTTGAACCAGGGGTTGTCGGATGGGATGGATCCATCAGAATTCAGGCGCAGTACTTTCCCCAGATCGCTGTCGGGCGACTGAACTTTCTCGAAACGGCCTTTGTCGCCAGTTGAAAGGTATAACTTTCCATCATTTCCGAAAACGATATCACCGCCGTGGTGTACGGTGCCGAAGCTGAGGTCGCATTCATATAGTATGGTTTCACTGCCTGGCACTGCGAAGTTTCCGCTGGCGGTTATTCTGGAAAGGCGGTTGTGGGAGAGCCCGTTGGAGTCGGCTACAGTATAATATACATATACGTAGGGCTGGTTCGGGAAGTCGGGGTGCAGGGCGATATGTCCGAGGCCTTGTTCGTTGAAGGACTCTGCCTGTGGCAATATCACAAACGGATCAGTGAGCAGTATCCCGTTCTGAACTACCCGCACCAGTCCATCTTTTTCCGTTATGAATACGCGGCCATCAGGCGACAGCGCCATGTCGGTAGGGTTCAGTCCGCCCGCGATTTCGTACTTGATGAACCCGGGCTGGAGCTGGGCAAAAACAGATGTGGCCAGAGCGTACAGGCTCAGGGTAATGATAAACCTCATGATTGTGAGTTTCTGTGTCTGGATTAATCCGCTGAAACGTCAGCGGGAACAAATTGAGATTTGGCTTCTTGTGCTGTTATTTCTTCGGCAGAAAGCCCCGGAAACGCGGCTTTCTGCTCACCTGTATCAGCGGACAATCGTCACATCACCGAAGTAAATTTCGGTTTGTCCGTCAATAAATTCAATTTTTGCCCACCATACGAAAACGGCGGGGTTCATGGGTTCTCCGCGGGAAGTACCATCCCAGCCAGCATTTTCGTCGCCGGCAGTCAGCCCGTCGCCGCGCCAGAGCATGCTCCCCCAGCGATCGAAGATCTGGAGTGTCTGAATTTCCTTCACCCCCTTTCCGTAAATGATAAAACGTTCATTTTCGCCGTCATCGTTGGGTGAGAATACGTTCGGAGCGTAAATATTTCTTTGCCGGTTCACGCGCACCTGTACGCGTGCCTGTGCGGAGCAGTCGTTGACATCTTTTACTGTGAGGACATACTCGGATGAAACAGCCGGTTTTGCCCACGGATTGCGGCAATCGGTGCAGGAGAGGCCTGCAGAAGGAGTCCATTCCCAGCTTGCGACAAGTCCCGGGACTATATTGGTATTGGGCTGCAGCCGCACAGAGTCGCCGAACTCGACCAGGTCCACGGCGTCTATGGTGAGAGCGGGCAGGAAGGGAGGATTAATTATTGCCGGTTTTTCGGCCGTACAACCGTAATCGTCTCTGACCACGAGGGAATAGGAGCCGGGCTGTATATTATCGAGTTCAGTGGCGTTCCCGAAGGTCTGCCCGCCGTTGAAGGAGTATTCAAAGGGCGCCTTGCCTCCGGAGACGGCGCCGAATTCGGCCACGCCCGTTTCTATTTTGCAGGTAGGCTGGAAGAGGGTGAAAGCGAATGAGGGCGGCGGAACTTCCGTCAGCATTACATTATCCGAGGAGGTACAACCGTTCTGGGGGTTTGTTACAGTAAGAATGTACGTTCCGGATTTATTGGCCTGGGCAGACGCATTATTTGCTCCGCTCAACAGGTTTCCGTTGCTGGTTGACCAGTTGAACTGCATGGTACCGGGAGTGGAGGACGTTCCGTTGAGCGTCAGTACCGACTGGTTGCAGTGCAGTTCACCTCCATTACCTGCTTCGGCATTGGGTGGGGTGATGTCGCTGGTTACCTGTACCTGAGCAGAGGAAGTACAACCGTTCTGGGCGTTGGAGACTGTCAATATGTAGGTGCCGGTCTTGTTTACAACCGGGGAGAGTGTGTTTTGTCCGGAAACGATATTGCCTCCACCCTGTGCATTCCATACAGCAGAGAATGGGCTTCCGTTACTGGAGGAGGTGGCGTTCAGCGTCACTGAATTCCGGGAGCAGGTGAGAATTTCGGGTTGTACGATCGTGGAAACAGGCGGCGTGGTGTTGAGTGAGACGACATTACTTGCCGAGGAGGTACAACCGTTGGCTGTATTCTCAATGGTCAGTGTGTAAGTTCCTGCACTGCTGACTGTTGGAGAGGGTGTACTGGCACCCGAGGTAATGACGCCGCCGCTGGTTGCTGTCCATGAATAAGCGAAGCCTGTACCTCCCGATGAACCTGCACTGTTCAGTTGTATACTGGTGTTCTGGCAGGTGATTACCCCGCCGGGCGCTACCACTACTGTTGGCTGCTGGATATTCTGGCTGACCGTAACCTGCCGGGTGGCGGAGCATCCGTTCTGGGTGTTTTCAATAACGAGCTGATATGTTCCGGGGGATGAGGTGCTGGTGTTCAGGGTGTTGGCCGGGCCGCCGAGCTGCCCGCTGAGCGCTGTCCACAGGGCGCTGACCTGAGCGGCCGCTGGCTGCTGAATATTGGCAGTCAGTGGCACGCTGGCGACGTCGCATGTCAGAAGTGCGGGCTGGGCTATGGAGAAAAGCGGTGAAAGCGTGTCAATGGTAATCTGAACGGCATCGCTGGCGGAGCATCCGTTAGCGGTGAGTGTGGCTGTGAGCGTATAGGTGCCGGCGCGATTGATTTGTGGCGTCAGCGTACTTGCGCCGCTGGTAATATTACCGTTTGTTGTTTGCCAGCTGTAAGTGGAGTTTCCGCCCGCGCTGCTTCCGGAGAGTGTCAGACTGGTGATATCGCAGGTGAGCTTGTTACCCGTGCCGGCGTCCACAACCGGAGGTGTGATGTTTTCAAGCGCCGTGACACTGCTGCTGCGAGTGCATCCGTTGTTAATGTTGGTTACCACCAGCGTGTAGGTACCCGGTTCATCAACAACGGGGTTGAGTACAGTGTTGCTTCCGAGTATATGACCGCCGTTGGAAGCCGTCCAGTTGTAGGTGAAATTGGTGCCCGAGCTGGCAGTGGCGTTAAGAGTTGCCTGCGTGAGTGCGCACGTGAGCGTGGGTGAGGGACCGGCGTTAACGACCGGAATATTGGCATCGTTGAAGATTTCGACCACATCTGTATCGGTACAGCCATTTTCCGGGTTGGTCACGGTGAGGGTGTAGGTTCCCGGAGCGTTAATAACCGGGGTGGGTGTTCCGGCTCCGGAGAGAATAGATCCACCGTTTCCTGCCGTCCAGTTGAATTGCGGGTTGGTGCTGCTGGTATTCATATTTGTACCTGAAAGCGTCAGGGAGACGAGATTGCAGGTCAGTGTGGCATCCATACCGGCATTGGCAGCAGGGGGCGCTGTATCAATGAAGACAATAATAGAATCGAGGGCTGTGCATCCGTTGTTGTTATCGGTAACCTGAATAGTGTAAACGCCCGGTGTGATGGCGGTGGCAGATATTCCGTTTGTGGCGCCCGATATATTTCCGCTTTGCGAAGCGGTCCACTGGTAGGAGAATCCGGTTCCGGATGAAGATCCCAGTCCGCTCACCTGTTGGGTGAGCTGTGTGCAGGTGATAGGTCCGGGGACGCTGGTTTGTGCAACAGGTGGCGTTACGTTTATGGAGACGGCTGTGTTAAAAGTAGCGGAGCAGCCATTCTGCATATCAGTTGCAACGACTGAATAATTTCCGGGTGCGTTTACCTGTGGGGCAAGAGAGTTTTCGCCCGAGATGATATTGCCTCCTGCTCCGGCGGTCCATTGATAGGAATAGACCCCCTGGGCGCTGTTATTCTGGGCAGAGATGGTGATTTCCGGATTGGCACAGGTGATGGATGGCGGAGCAGCGACTGTCAGGTCGGGTGGTGTGAGGTTCGTTTGAACTACCGCCAGGTCAATACCTGCGCATCCGTTGGCAGTATTGGTCATCAGCAGCTGATACGTGCCGGGCTGGTCAACTATCGGATCGGGTGTATCTGCGCCGCTGACAATATTGCCATCGGTGGTTGTCCACAGATAAGAAATAGCAGCTCCTGAGCTGGAGCCAACCGTATTCAGCGAGACAGTATTAATGTTGCAGGTAATCAGATCGGGCGCATTGGCCACTACCTGTACTACGTTGGTGTCGGCTGCCACGAGTGTGGAAGCCGATGAGAAGCAGCCGTTGATGCTGTCGAGTACTGTCAGTGTATATAAGCCCGCCGAATTGACGACAGGAGCAAGCGAGTTTTCACCGGAAACGATGTTGCCGCCATCGGTTGCCGTCCAGTGATAACCCAGGCCTGGTCCGGCCGTTCCCCCTGCCAGCGTTATACTGGGCGCCTGACAGGTAATTTGTCCGGGCAGGTCAACCCGGGCTACGGGCGGAGTCAGATTGCTGATTACATTGACCGACGCATCAGAAACACAGCCGTTGGCCGGATTAAGCAGGGTGACGGAGTAAGTACCTGCAGAGTCAATCAGGGGAGTAGTTGAGTTTTCACCACTGATTATATGTCCGCCGTTGGAGGCTGTCCAGTTGATGACGGCATCAGGTGGAGACAGAGACAGGAGTGTCAGAGTAATCGTATCGTGCGCGCACGTGATGGGTGCGGGCGGCGGAGCAGTGAATGCCGGGTATGCGAGATTGCCGATAACGCTGACAGTATCATAAGCGACGCAGTTATTGGAAGTATTGGTTACTGCCAGTACATATACCCCGGAGGTATCCACCAGGGCAGTTGCCGAGTTATTGCCGGAAACGATGTTGCCGGTGATTACAGTCCAGGAGTAGGTGATTCCGTTACCCGATGAAGAGCCATTTGACAGAACCGGAACCGTATTCAGCAGACAGGAGACAGTATCCGGCGAGGAGGCTACTGCTATCGGAGGCGTTGTGGTTGATGTTACACCGACTTCTGTTGTGGCGGTACAACCGGTGAGTGTATTGGTGACGGTGAGCGTATAAATACCTTCTTCATCTACCCGACAGATGCGTTGATCCTGTCCGGAAACAATATTGCCATCGGCGGTTTCCCAGAAATAGCTGGAAAAACCCGACTGACTTGAATTCCCGATGAGTTGCGTGGTAGCGCTGCCGCAGCCCAGTGGCAGCGGCGGGTTGATCCAGGCAAAAAGCTGGTTGGGATTCAGTACTACATTGACAGTGGTTGATTTTTCACACACGGTTCCATCGGGAGCGTTGTAGGCAACCGTCAGGGTGTAGGCGCCGGGAGCATTGACCACAGGCGTGAGGGTATTTCCTCCGGAGACGATATTCCCGTCGGAGGTATCCCAGGTGTATGTCACATCAGGGCCGGTTGAGGAGCCGGTTCCATTGAGTGTGATTTCAGCACCGTCGCACGGTATAGTGATCACGGAGGGAGATGCCGCTGCTGCTACTGTCACTACGTTTACCTTTACGGTATCAGTTACGTTACATACAGGCGCGAATACGATATCATCGAGCGCAAAGTCGTTGCCACCCAGTGATGTATTCTGGTTGACGATACAGATAGTGGCGGAGCTGTTTGTGCCGCTGTTCCATACTTCGAAGAATTGCTGCCAGAGGCAGACAGGTCCGGCGCTGAAAATTGGGCCTACCACCGAGCCATTGATACTGAACTGCAGGAGAGCCGGTGAAGAAGGATTTACGGAAGTGAGCCATGCGGAGAGCACATACTGGGAGTTGGGGTTAACAGAGACCGTCTGGCACCACACATTCTGGTTGGGTGAGCCGGCTCCGTTTACCACCATCATATTGCCTGAGCCGCTGGTGTGATCATCGCAGGGGGAGAAGCCGGAGTGAGAACTTTGCGGATTATCCAGAATATCGTACAGGCCTTCCGGCCACAGGTTGCCGGGGCTATAGCCATAATCACTGTCAAACCCGCTGTTGCCACCTTCAAAATCGCCATTGGATACCAGATTATTATTCAGGTCGGCGGCACTGGCCTTCAGTACATAAGTGGTGGTCTGGGAAACCGTTACAGTTGGGGAAAGCGTGTTGGACCCCGTCATGCCCGTGGTGGGCGTCCACATGAAATTGAGATAGTCGCCCTCTATACTTCCATCGAGCTGGGTGGGGGTAGGTGGGGCACACAGGTAGATATCATCGCCGGCACTGACGGTGATGCCGCACTGCGAGAACAGCGGCGACTGCATTATCAATACCAGTATAAAGGACAGGACGAGACGGACTGTATTGTGTACAGACATCGGCAGAGTTGATGAGCTTGTTAATTACTGAATGTGCAATAAAGTACAAACCTACGCTAAAATTTGCAAAATACCATTTTTTCAAAAAAATCCTGCACTTGACAGGTGGAG
>JBDLWO010000295.1:0-10436 GCA_039804245.1 Bacteroidota bacterium | reverse complement strand
GCAGGAGAACGGGGCGTCTTTCGGTTCTGATGATGTCAAAGGCACGGGTAACAGCCTGCCAGCAGGTCTCAAAGTTATTTCCCTCGATACTGAATGCCTCCAGCCCCGGAAATCCCTGTGCATATTGCGCAGCGTTGGCTACCCTGGTCTCAGCAGCGTTGGCCGATATGTCCCAGCCGTTATCCTGTACCAGGTACAGGATGGGCAGTTTTTTCAGTACTGCCATCTGAAAGGCTTCAGCAATTTCACCTTCCGTGACGGATGCATCACCGAGGGAACACACAACCAGCGGTGCACCTTCAGTATGCTGCCTTAAAAAAGTTTCGGCTTCCCTGTAATGGATTCCCAGTGCTGCTCCGGTGGCCGGTATGGCCTGCATACCGGTAGCACTGCTCTGATGCGGTATCTTCGGAAACCGTTCGTCGCGCAGGGAGGGGTGACAATAGTAAGACCTTCCGCCTGAAAACGGGTCATCCCGCCTGGCCATCAGCTGCAGCATCAGGTCGTAAGGCCTGAGTCCCATGCCCAGCAGCATGGCATCGTCGCGGTAGTACGGATAGGCGAAATCCTGCGGGGTGAGTTGCATACCCACGGCCAGCTGAATCGCCTCGTGACCACGGGAGGTGGCATGTACGTACTTCGAAACAAACTTGAAATTTTCCTCGTAGAGTTCTGTCATGGACTTGGCGGTGGCCATGAGCAGGAAGGCTTTTTCAAGTGTTTCACGGTGTGTGGTGGTGGCAGTGGTCTTGTTCCTTGCGGTACGGGATGTTTGCACGTCGAGCTTATTTGGCAGATACTGGTTAACAGCTTGTTCAAGAGCGCACAAAAGTAAGAGCTTGTTCAGGATTTTCTGCTGGTGGCAAAAATAAGCGTATTTTTTGTCAGTTTTTGCCTCTTTGAAGGCGCATAGCCGTAGCTACGTAACTGAAAAAAGGTGAAAAGCGCCGAAAAATGAGCCATTTTTCGGCGAGAGAATTCTGAACAAGCTTTAAGTAAATGCCGTGTCCTGAGCTTTATAAAACATCAGGAAACAGTTAGAGATTAACTATTGAAAATCAGGCTCATTTTCTGAACTCCTGCAGGAAAAGTCTTCGGCCATGGAGTATCAGCGGAGCGTCGAATTTTACAGCTTTCCTGGCAGATTCGTTTTTTTCAAACTCAACGAAAGCAAAACCACGCGACTTTCCGGTGAGATAGTTCTGCGGGATAATTACTTCCGAAACTGCCCCGAATTGAGACAACAGTATTTCCAGTTCTATTTCTTTCGTTTGAAAGTTGAGACCGGTCACAAATATTCTGGCATAATCCGAACTGTCTTTCCCTGATTTTTCATCGGGATTATTCGAACCAGTTCCGGGCAGGTTTATCCTGAAAGTGCCTATACTCTTCTTGGAAATACCGTTATTTTTTGCCAGCGTATTAATTTTTTCTCTGGAAACAACCCGTTCGAGGACACCCAATTTTGCCAGACTTTCAACCAGTTGTCTGTATTTTTCCGTGTCAATAATACCGACATGCTCAAATATTTCTCTGGGTGAAATCAAACGTCCATCAACGCCGAGCTTGACAACCGTTTTTTGTTCCCTGGAAAGGTTGAGTTCTCTGAAATTATCCAACCATATACGCTCTTCCTTCGAGTATATAAACTTGTAAAAAAGGGTTACGATAAATGATTTGTTGGGTGACGAAATATGAGGTTCTACCAGTTCATTGTTTTTCATCAGTTCAAACATTCTCCTCATGCCTTCTCCCAATTCTCTGATATACCCGTATTCGCGCAACACCCTGGCTATATAGGTATTTCTTGTTTCGTGAGCACCTTTAAGTTCCTTCAGATCTTCTATTGTCAATTTTGACAATAGTTTCCCGGGGCTCAGTATCTCCAGCCGGTCATCGAATATACGTATCTCTATTCCGCGTCCTTCCAGACTGTAATCCCGGTGTGTAATGGCATTTATCAGGGCTTCCCTGCAGGCTAATTCAGGGTAAATTACCAGTGTTTTAAACAGCCCGTCTGATGAATACCTGGTTTCGCTCAGTACAGGTCTGAGTGCTTCCCAGCTATCCTCGGCAAGCTGGAAAATATTGCCGGAAATATCCGCTATCTCATGTACGTTGTAATCCGGAGCCGGGCGTTCTTCCGTTCCATTTACCCTTAAAATACGCACTCTTGAGCGAGGATGCCATTTGCCGGGATTCTTTGAAAAGAGGAGCAGTGCAGCCTTTCGGAGCCGGAGCCGGTCGCCGTCAAATTCGGCCAGCTCTACGTATTGCAGGAATTTTTCCGGGGATATTGTTCTTGATCTGGTACACTCGAAGGCTACGTTTGAAACGAGTTCCATGTTCAGGTCAGAGACTGTGGCCAGGTCTTCAAATTCGCGGTCGTATTGCCTTGATGCGACTTCTTCCCTAACAAAACGTATGTTATCTGCGGCTGTCGGCACACTGTCCCGATCTTCTCGCTTGAAACACTCTCCTCTGCTTGTCTGGTGAATAAATCTGGATCCCTTGTCAACTGAAAAATAAATTATCTTTTTATCGTGATATTGAATGATGTTCTTTCTTTTTATGGGTAAAGGGGTGTCTTTCAAAACATAGTTTTCAGGCGCGGACAGGATTGCATCGAGTTTTTCATTCGTGTGCGGGAGACCCGTAACATCACCATTATCCTCTATACCAATGAACAGTTCAC
Organism: Bacteroidota bacterium; assembly: GCA_039804245.1. Classification (GTDB taxonomy): domain Bacteria; phylum Bacteroidota; class Bacteroidia; order Chitinophagales; family Saprospiraceae; genus M3007. Next base: position 7,741 of record JBDLWO010000295.1, on the reverse strand, counting down.
CCCCGTCGGCATTGGCAAATGCAACCAGTTCCTTGGCAACGTTATGACAAATATCCTTGAAATCACGCGGTTTTTTGTTTCCGGGGGCACCTTCATACCCACTCTTGAACTCCCGATAATAACTTTCACCGAGTTCAACTGCAATTTCTACCCTTTCAAGTAATCTCAACAGGTTTTCCATGTTTCATTTTCTCTTGAATACCGACAAAAGTACAAAAATTTCAGGTCTGGCTTACCGGAGGCCAATACAAAAGCCGGCAAACTCCGCAAGGGCTCTGCCGGCTTCTTTATGGCTGCTACGGTATCAGTTAAAGAAAGAATCGTACTGGTTGCCACCCCGACCTCCTTTGTCTGGTGCAGTGAACGGGGCATCCAGATTCACCGGACTGGTGTTCGAGATCAGTTTGCTTTTTTCTCCGCCGAGCAGGAATGAAACGCCTTCTTTTTCCCATTTTTCGAGCATGGCCATACCTTCCTCCTCAAAAACGCCGTTTTGCAGATCAATGCTGTCCATAAAGTTTCTGGAAACGTCCATGAAGCGCTCCATTTCGCCGACTTTCTGTCCTACATCTTCGGCCATGGCCTCCAGGGCCATATCGTACATGTACTTCTTGTCGGAATTGCCGGCGAGGATGTTCATGGCCGACCGGATAGCCGAGTGACTGGCCCGGATAGCCTTGTACTCCTGCTCTTTCACCACAACCTGGTCAGACAGATCCTCCAGCATGATTTCCGAGTTTTCATACATTTTGGAGAGAACCCGGTACAGAATTTCCATTCTTTTGTACAAATCCTCGAGTTTCATGTTCGACTCCTGCAAACGACCTGCCTTGCGCGCCTGCAATACCATGATGGCATCGCGACCAGTTTCTTTGGCCTTGCTGGCCAGGCCGAGGTTATTCTGTATATCTTTCTGGTTCTGGCGTATCATCTCGTTGAGCTTGTACATCTGTCCTTTCAGATTGCCAATCTGCTTGTTCATCTTGCCCAGGTTGTCGCGCAGTTCTTCAATGTATGACTTCAGGATGCCTATGGGATCAATCTGTACAAAAATACCTGTAATCCAGCGCATGATGGACTTGTACACGTACCACACCAGATTGCGCATTTTCGGATCCAGGATGACATATACGATAACGCCCAGCGCGGCCAGTAATCCCGCGAGATAGAGTGTGTTTTCGGCGAGTTTGATGAGCACCGGGAGGATTTGATACAGCAGGTATCCGCCGCCCAGAACGATGGCGGCCATGAATATGCCTCCGGTAACTCCTTCTGGGCGTTCCCAGAATGAGCGGGTCTTGACAGGTTGGAAGTCGGTCATGTTCAGTTGAGTTTTGATGTTGTGACAGGTTTGTTCGTTTTCTTACTGCAGATACTGCCTGATTTTGGCCGCATCGCTGCTGATTTGTTCTGTTACCACAGCATAGCTTGCCTCGAAGTTTGCTCTGGTAGTTTCTATTTTCAGGGTGCTTTCGCTTATTTCGGCGGCAATTTCAGCTTTTTTTGCCTGATGTTCTTCAATTTCACGCGACAGTCGCGCTATTTGTTCGTTTTTTTCCTGAATCATCTGGTCGAGTGATTGCGCCTCTGCTTCCCTGTTTCCGATCAGGCGAGCCCGCTGCTGTTCGTGCGCTTCATCGAATTTCTGCTTTTCACCCGACAGTACCTGCAGGTAATGTTGTGTTGACTCAAGCAGTCGCGCAGGAGTGATACCCATCGTGGAGGCAGTCCCGAAGGCAGAACGGAAAGCGGTTTGCTCGTCCATATTCATTCCGGACAGATTTTTCAGTGCCTGTCTGAATTCCAGATAGTCGAACCCTTCCTGATTGCTGCTGCCGAGGGCAGACGCGAGCGTTTCCAGGAATTTATTGTCGGGATTTCCACTTTCAGCCGGTGAGTTTGGTACCGGAGGTGGTGCAGGGGCAACAGTTTCAGCCGGTTTTTCATCAACAATAAAAACCGACCGGACTTTTTTCAGAAAATCGCTCATGTATGTATTTCAGTTATTGTCAGTATGGCAGCGGGGCTGTGGAAAGACGGCCCAAATGTGCGGGCACGCTTTGGTACACACGCCAATTCGTCGGCGAGTGTGGTTATTTGAACGACAAAGATAGTAAAATGAAACTACAGCCCGAGCAAATGCCCCATGAGTTGTTGCTTGGTGCGAAGATATTCGCGGTCGCCATCGTGGGGTGGAATGATGAGCGGGATTCGACTGGTTACCCTCACCGGCGAGTTGCGGAGGGCTTCCACTTTTTCCGGGTTGTTGGTGATCAGTTCAATCTCGCTGATTCCCAGATCAAGTAATATGCTGATCGCTGCATCATATTGCCGGGCGTCGGCCTCAAACCCGAGGTGGGTATTGGCATCAATGGTGTTGAAACCCAGATCCTGCAGATTATAGGCTTTCAGCTTGTTGATGAGCCCGATTCCGCGCCCTTCCTGCCGCAGGTATATCACAACACCGCCATTTTCAGCGGTCATTTTCAGGGAGGTAGTCAGTTGTTCGCCGCAATCGCAGCGCATGGAGCCGAAAACATCGCCTGTCATGCATTCGGAATGGATTCTGACCGGCACGGGGGAGGCCGGATCGAATCCTTCCGCTACCAATGCCAGATGTGGCATTGGATCAGACGCATAATCGGCGTATGCCAGCATTGTAAACTGACCAAAAGAGGTTGGAATAGGGGCTTGGGCCTGTCGGAACATGCAATAATAACAGTCAAAATGCCCCGGTGTTCGGGACAACACATTTAATTCGCCTGCAAAAGTCGGTAATTTTCCAAATACCTGTAAAACATACCTATTTTTGCTCCCAAAGTTGTACAACACATTTGCCAAACTGTGAATATTATTGCCCGAACCCTTCGACGCTGGTACCAGTCTGTCCCCCGTGATGGCGACCGGATTCTGTGGAAAAAATACTTGCTGAAGCTCCTGCTCAGACTGACAGCGTGGTTCTTCGGTCTGTCTGTCGGTATCGTGTTGCTGTACTGGATTGTACCAGTTCCTGCTACCGCCCTGATGTTTCAGCGCTGCTGGGAACAATGGCGCGATCCGCAGCGGGAGGTGCGACTCGAACACGACTGGGTCCCGTATGAAAAAATCAGCAAATACATGCAGTTGGCCGTAGTCTGCTCGGAAGATCAGGAATTCCTGGAGCATGAAGGGTTTGATTTCGAGGCAATCGAAAAGGCGTACAAGTACAACCAGAAGCACAAGAGAAAGCGCGGAGCCAGTACAATCAGTCAGCAAACTGCCAAAAATGTGTTTCTCTGGCCCAGCCGTTCCTGGATAAGAAAGGGTTTTGAGGTATATTTTACATTTGTCATGGAGCTTTTCTGGGACAAGAAACGCATCATGACGGTTTATCTGAACAGTATCGAGTTCGGCGACGGAATTTACGGGTGCGAGGCTGCTGCACAGCATTATTTCGGTAAAACAGCTGAAAAACTGAACAGAAGGGAGGCTGCGCTGCTCGCAGCTGTCCTGCCGAACCCTATCGTGTACAAAGCCGACAAGCCTTCCAGGACGGTGCTCGAAAAACAGGCGTGGATTCTCAATCAGATGCGTATGTGGAAGAATGATATTGATTATGAGGATCCAAATACTCCAAAGAAAAACAACTGACGCGTTGAAATGAGCAAGAAAAACAAACAGAACCAGCATATACCTGCTGCACCCGCTGCGGCTGCTGAACACAGACCGGCCTTCAATTTCTTCAGCCATCCTCTGTTGCCGGTCGCAGTACTGCTGGCTGCCGTTGCTGCCGTTTACTGGGGATCCCTGCAGAATGATTTTGTCGCCTTCGACGACGACAAGTCAATATGGTACAATCCCCACCTGAAAAACCCGACGTTCTCCGGGATTTTCGGTGAACAGCTTGTGGGCATGTACGTGCCGGTTACCAGCCTGATGTACGTGCTTATTTACCAGTTTTTTGGTGAAGACGCCTCTTATTTTCATACTTTCGGACTGCTCGTTCACATGCTGAACGTGTTCATGGTCTTCAGGCTTTTCCTGCGCATACAGCCGCGCGCGTGGGCAGCTTTCTTCATTGCGCTGCTTTTCGGCGTTCACCCGATGCTGGTGGAACCCGTCAGCTGGGTATCGGCCCTGAGTACGCTCCTTTTTTCCTGTTTTTATCTGGTGACTCTGCACCTTTTCTGGTCATTTCTGGAAGAAAAGGGAAAAAAGTTCTTCTGGTTTGCGCTCGGAACATTTGTTTTGGCTGGCCTGTCGAAATCGGCCGCCGCCACACTGCCGGTTACCCTGGTGGTACTCGACTGGTGGAAAAACGGAAATCTGAATGGCAGGGTAATATTCTCCAAGTGGCCATTCTGGCTCGTCAGTGCCGGTTTGGTGATTCTCACTTTTATCACGAGATCAGCCGAGGGACACGATATAGGAGGTTCTGCCAATGCCTTCTCAATGGTTGATCGCCTGTTCATGATCAGTCAGACCATTTTCTTTTATCCGTTCAAATTGCTCGTACCCTCCGGTTACAGTATTTTCTATCCTTTCGTGAAACAGGATGGAATGTGGCGGGCCGACTATTATCTGGCACTTCCCGCAGTAACATTGCTGGCGTGGTGGGTGGTAAAGAACTGGAACAAACACCGCGATATCATCTTCGGGACAGGCCTGTATCTCGCCCCGCTTTTCCTGATGCTCCCGGTAGTTTCGGTGGGTACAGCAGAAATGCGAAACGACCGGTACGCCTACCTGCCCAGTCTGGGCGTGTTTTTCCTGCTGACACTGCTGCTGGACAAACTCCGGTCGGATACGGGCAAATACGCCGTGCTCGGTGCCCTGGCAGCCCTTTTTGCCTGGAATGCCAGCAATCAGACAGGCGTCTGGAAAGACGGAACCGCCCTTTTCGGAAATTGTGTGGATAAAACGCCCGAGGCGGCGCTTTGTCAGTGTAACCTTGGCTACAGCGAACTGCTGGCGCTGTCATTCGAGAAAAGCGTTGAACATTACTCCAATGCCCTGCGTCTGGATCCCACCTACGTGGAAGCCTACAACGGTCGCGGACAGGCGTATATGAACCTGAAAAAAATACCGGAGGCAGTTTCGGATTTCACAAAAGCTGTTGAAGCAGGTATCGTAACGCCGAAACTGTTTGGTAACCGCGGTAAATGTTATGCGCTGCTCGGACGTTTTGAAGAATCACTTCCCGATTTGAGTAAAAGCCTGGAACTGGAGCCAAAATCGGCAGAAATATGGTATTTCAGAGCGTTTTCATCTGAAAAGACAGGGAAAATAACAGAGGCTGTCAGCGATTATTCCCGGGCGATTGAACTGAATCCGAACTATGTGGAAGCACTGGTGAATCGCGGATTACTGTACTACAAGGACAACAATTTTGAACAGGCCATAAAAGATGACACGCGCGCGCTCGAAGTGGCTGCTGCCGGAATCAAACCCATGATCCTGGTGAACCGGGCTAACGCATTGTTGCAGTCCGGGCAACCAGGGGAGGCACTCAGGGATCTCAACGATGCCGTTGCCCTGGACCCTAACTACAAACGTGCTTACCAGTCGAGGGCTGCTGTTTACATGAAACTCGGACAGGAGGCCAAAGCCAGAGAAGATCTTGCCAGATAATACCTTGAAATATGAGTAACAAAATTAACCTGAGCGGCATCGTTTTTTCAACCGATCCCGACTACAAACCTGCACAGGAAGAAAAACAGACCGATATGATACCACCCAACAAACAGGTATTGCGGGTATGGCTTGAACGGGGCAGGGGAGGAAAGGAGTCCACTGTTATCAAAGGTTTTGAAGGTTCCGATGAGGCGCTTTCTGAACTCGCCCGCGTGATCAAAAACAAATGTGCGGCCGGAGGCAGTGCCAAAGACGGTATCATCATTGTACAGGGCGATCATCGGGATAAAGTACTCAAACTGCTGGCCGATGCCGGTTATACCAATGTCAAAAAAGCGGGGGGCTAGCCATGAAGACACCTTTATTATATGTACTGGCAGTCAGTGTGTCCCTGTTCGCGTGCGTGCCTGCGCGACAGGCTACTGTACCCGGGAATAACAGGATAGCAAAACCTGCCGCTGTTCCCGGAACTGTGGATACCATCCGCTGGAAGGAAAACAATACCCGCCGGGGTATAAAAGACGAGGCAGCTGCCGACCAGAGAAATTTGGGGGCCGGACAAACCTGGCATATCGGATACCTGCTGCCTTTCCTGACGGCTCAATCTGAAGAGGGGAGTGTGCCCGAGAAAAGCAGGTTTGCCCTGCAGTTTTACGCCGGTGTAAAACTGGCTATGGAAGATATCTCGGAGGAGGGAAAAATAAAACTGAGGGCCGATGTATGGGACACACAGTCTTCCGATGAGGATTTCAGGACGCTGCTGGAGGGTACCCCCGGAATTCAGAAGCCTGTTTTGTACATCGGTCCGACCAGAACATCACAGGTGGAAATTATGGCCGGGTGGGCAAAGAAGAATCGGAAAATAGTGATATCGCCTGAAACGCCGTCATCGGGGCTTACTGAAAACAACCCCGGCTTTATTCAGATCAATCCTTCACTGCAGTCGCATTGCGAGGCTATAACGGCATACGTGCTGAAAAACAACAGTCCCGAAGCGGTTACACTGGTGTGCAGGGAGAAGGAACAGGACAGACTTGACTATTTCAGGGCTGCAAACACAGGCACTGTCGGATTCCAGGAGCTGATCATACCTGAAGGCGTCAGCAACTTCGAAAAAGCTGATCTGAAGAAATACCTGAAGCCCGGAAGAGTCAACGTATTCATCATGCCTTCCTGGGGAAGTCAGGATTTTGTGATGGCGTTTTTGCGAAAACTGCGGGAAGTAAAGGGGGCAAACAGGGTTGAGGTTTACGGAATGCCGCAGTGGCAGGGATTCGAAAGTATCGACGCCGAGTATTTCAGTTCCCTGAAAGTACATATCAGTTCAGCATTCTGGATAAATCACGCCGATGATCAGGTAAAAAAACTGGAAAATCGCTTTTATGAAATGACCGGTACATTACCCGATGAAGACGCCTTTGCGGGATATGATGTGACCATGTTTGCAGGAAAAATGCTGTTGAGATACGGCCTTTCATTTCCCGAAAAACTGCAGAAGGAAAACTGTCAGGGAGTACAGGGAACATTCAGGTTCGGGAAAAACACACCCGGACCTGTTGACAGCAGCGACAAAGCGTTTGACTACTGGGAAAACAGAGAAGTGATGATACTGGAGTTTGGTGAATATGGGTTCAGGCCTGTCGGAAACGATCACTGACCTCCTCGATAAATCCGAGTATTTCGTCACGGCCGAGCCGGTACTGGCTGGATGACACAAACCAGGTTGGCAGTGTTTCCCAGTCTTTGCTCAATTCATCCATGAACATACCAGTATGCTTGTCGACCAGTGCCTTGCTGATACGGTCGGACTTGGTAAAAATGATAGCGAAAGGAATCTGGCGTTCTCCGAGCGCGTTGATGAAGTCAATATCAATTTCTTTGGGAGGCAGGTTGGAGTCAATGAGTACAAAAGCCACCGCGAGTTGCTGTCGTTTGATCAGGTAGTCATTGATCATTGTGGTGAGATTATCCTTCTCCTTTTTGGAAACGCGGGCGAATCCATATCCCGGCAGGTCAACCAGGTGCCAGTTTTTATTGATAAGAAAGAAATTGAGCAGACGGGTTTTTCCCGGGGTGGAGGAGACCTTCGCGAGACCGTTCCTGCCGGTGAGCATATTGATGAGCGAGG
>JBDLWO010000294.1:0-21423 GCA_039804245.1 Bacteroidota bacterium | reverse complement strand
TATGGATATTTCATTATTTCAACCGGTCGCTGATCTACCCGCTTCGTATCAGGGCTACACCCAAAAAAATGCCACTGATCATAGCCTTGTTTGCTGTTTTTTTCAACCTGATTAATGCAGGACTGAATGGATACTATCTTTCAGAACTGGCTTCTCCTGCCGATTATGGTGTAGAATGGTTGTACTCCACCTCTTTCATGGCTGGTTTGATGTTATTCCTGGCAGGAATGTATATCAACTGGCGTTCAGACGACATACTGATTAACCTCAGAAAGCCTGGTGAAACTGGTTACAAAATTCCCCGGGGCTTCCTGTTCGAGTATGTTGCCTCTCCCAATTTATTAGGTGAAATCGTTGAATGGACCGGGTTTGCCCTGATGGCATGGAACCTTCCTGCCCTGTCATTTATGATCTGGACACTGGCCAACCTGGTGCCGCGTGCGAAAAATCACCACGACTGGTACAGGAGGCAATTCCCCGATTTCCCGAAGGACAGAAAAATTGTTTTCCCGTTTATTTACTGACAGTGCATTCCGGGTTTTTCTACGGGCACAAAAAAGCCTGATACCGGTTATATTGACAGATATCAGGCTTTTTTTAATGTTTCAGAAGTCAGAGCTTGTTCAGAATTCTCTCGCCGAGTCAAAAATGGCTCATTTTTCACCATTTTTCAGTTGCCTGGCTCCGGCTACGCGCCTTCAAAAAGGCAAAAACTGACAAAAAGTACGCTTGTTTTTGCCAACGGCAGGAAATCCTGTACAAGTTCTTAAAGTGCTGCCTGAAATTCTTTGCTGTCGGGCTTTACTCCTGAGGCAAAGAAATTGGTCAGTTCACCTTTTTCATTGATCAGATACTTGCAGAAATTCCAGGATGGTTCATCTTTGTTCCAGCCATTCTGAGCAGGATCGGTCAGCCATTTGTACAGGGGAGCCTTGCTGGCACCCTTTACGTGTACCTTTTCGAACATGGGGAAGGAGACGCCATAGTTTTTCTGGCAGAATTCCGCGATATCAGACGCTGAGCCGGGTTCTTGTCCCATGAAGTCATTACAGGGGAAACCAAGAACCACCACCTTGTCTTTATTGGCCTTGTAAAACGTCTCCCAGTCGGCGTACTGTGGTGTGTAGCCACATTTGGAGGCAACGTTGAGAATGATTATTTTCTTCCCCTTGAACTCAGACATGGATACTGGCTTCCCATCCAGTGAGTTGACGGTGAACTGGTAGATACTCGTTGCAGAACTATTCATCATATCTGATTTTTCGGTGGGTCTGGACGACACTTTTGTGGAATTTGAGCAGGCAAAGATTGCAATCACGAGCAAGACCGCAACTGCTACACTACTGAAAATGGTTGATGTTGACATACAGATGTTTTTTTATTCAAACAAACAGGATGCCGTAAGGTTCAATTCACAGATGCTTGTAAATACGTAACATCTTGAAAAGACTTAGTTGTCGAGACGCTGATTTGAGATGTGTAAAATTTGGCAGGAGGTTGATTGACTTTTGTATTCGCACAAATAAAAAAGGAGCCATAAACGTTACGTTCATGACTCCTTTGCTACTCAGTCGGGACGACAAGATTCGAACTTGCGACCACACGCCCCCCAGACGTGTACTCTACCGGGCTGAGCTACGTCCCGAATTGTCGGACCAACGGGATTCGAACCTGTGACCTCCACGATGTCAACGTGGCGCTCTAACCAACTGAGCTATGGCCCGTATTTCACATCGTTTCCAACGGGAGCGCAAAGTTACTGCCTGTACTTGCAATATTCCAAATATAACAAAAAAAAATCCCCGGTCAGCTCGTTACCGGGGATAGCACTTCCTCTTGAAGGGGAAGTACAGCTGCATTACTTTATGTCATCAGGTTTCTTGCCTGCTGCTTTTACCAATAAAAAAAGCACAGTCCCGATAATCGTGAAATTGACAATCGCAGTAATCAGATTTCCTACCCTGACAGTTCCCAGCATGACGCCGGAAAAGTCAGGCTGCCCGATGATCATGGCCAGCAGTGGAGAAATCACATCGTTCACCAGTGAGTCAACGATTTTCTGAAATGCGCCACCGATGATGACGGCAATGGAGAGGGCCAATACATCGCCCCGAAGTAGAAAGGCTTTGAGTTCTGAAAGCATGGATTTGTTTTTTTGAACTTTATCAACGCGTAAAATTACTCCTGACGAGCATTTTGCCAAACATTTTTTTACCGATCAAAACCGGATCAGGCGACAAATAAATCTGATGCGATCTTGTCCGCAAGGAGTTTCCCCATCCTGCTCAACCTGTATATCCCTTCTTTGCTCTCAATATGGCCACTCTCCAGGTATGGTTGTATTCCACGCTGAAAAAATGTGACAAACTGACTGTATTCTGCATCAATTTTCCGTTTGTCTGTACCCCATTTCGTCCGCATAGAGGTCATAATATACTCGTTGTAGCGCTGTGCAGGGGAAAGCAACTCCAGCTCAAAAGGAATGATCAGGTTCTTCAGAGAATGAATATACACTGCATTATTCGCAATATTCCATTGCCGGTTTTTTCCGTCGAAGGAATGTGCCGATGGTCCTATACCCAGGTATGGTTCCCCCAGCCAGTAGCTGCTGTTGTGACGTGCATGGCGACCGGGCAAGGCAAAGTTGCTTATTTCATAGTGCTCATATCCCGTTCGCTCTGTCTCACCCTGCAGGTATTCAAATTGCCTGGCAGCTTTTTCCTCGTCCACCGGTGGCTGCCTGCCCTTTCCGACAAAATGATGGAGTGCCGTGCCTTCTTCCACCGTCAGGCAATAGCACGACAAGTGTGGAATGCCGTAATCAAAGGCTGTACGCAGGTTGTCAGCCCACTGATCATCGCTGGTGGGCGGCGCGCCATAAATGAGGTCTATGCTCAGGTCGCTGAATCCGGTCTTCAGCGCATCTTCCAGGCATGCGCGGGCATGTATTGCACTGTGCGCGCGATTCATCCATTGCAAGTCAGTATCCGAAAATGATTGCACGCCTATACTCAGGCGATTAACGGGGGTGTAATCGCGTAACTGTCGCAGTTTTTCAGGAGTCAGATCGTCTGGATTGGCCTCCAGCGTAATTTCAGCGCCTGCTGCCAGCCCGTGTAATCCCGAGATCCGGTCGAAAATTTGCCCCAGTTCTGCAATATCGAGCAGGGAGGGGGTACCGCCTCCAAGATAGATGGAGGTGAGCGGAGCGCCCCTCAGAAAATCCCGCTGTAACTCAAGTTCGGTCAGGATGCAGGCCACCATCTCCGGTTTGTTCCGGAGGGTGGTCGAAAAGTGAAAGTTGCAGTAGTGGCACGCCTTCCTGCAGTAGGGTATATGTATGTAGATTCCCGGCATTTCTGAACAATTGACTGAGAACGTATGTTCTGAGGGCAAATATCTGCATTATGCGCCGTCTTGTACGAGAACAATTACTTCCCCTTACGCTTGATCAGGCATGGGAGTTCTTTGCCACTCCCAAAAACCTGAATCTGGTAACTCCTGATGATCTTGTATTCGAGATCGTTTCAGAGGTGCCCGATAAAATGTATGAGGGACTGATTATCACCTACCGTATCAAACCCATGCTGAATATCCCGTTGAAATGGGTCACGGAGATCACGCATATTCGCGACAAGGCCTTTTTTGTGGATGAACAGCGCCTCGGTCCGTACAATATCTGGCATCACGAGCACCATTTCAAAGCTGTTGAAGGTGGTGTACTCATGACGGATATCCTTCACTACGACATCGGAAAATGGATTTTCGGCTGGATCGCCGGCCAGATGTTCGTTCACAAAAAAGTGCAGGAAATATTTGACTTCAGGTATAAGGCACTGGAGAAGTACTTCGCTACACCTGCCTGAGTACATGGATGAAATCGGGCGCCAGCAACCGGTAGTCCTCCTGATCGGTCTGCCTGTTCCCATACCAGATGCGCTCATAAACACCCGTAATATTTCTGACGGGTTCTTCCAGTTTCGTGCCTTTTAACTCTCGGAGGTACTCCCTGTTGGTCTTTTCTTTCGACCACCGGATGTATTTTTTCCCTGAAAGAGCCCGGATTATTTGCAGGTAGTGTATTCTGATAGCCAGATTGTACTGTTCCTGTGCGAGGGCGTCGCTCAGGCACTTGTCGAGATCGGTCTCGTGTATGTACAATTCCAGATTCCCGGGAGTAATATGGGTTTCCTCCTTTGCTATTCTTCGGTTGGCTGGCATGTTCATGATCCTGTAAAACCACCAACCGATGCCGGCCAGAACCAGTGTAACTGCGATTATTTGTATCAGCGTGCCAAACCATGAAAAATCTGCCCGGGCAGGGGGCTCCACCTCCGGGAGGTCAATCTCATCGGAAGGGTTTTCCTCCGGTCTGTCTCTGCTGTAATCAAGACTGCCGGCAGCCTTGTTCCACGATTCACCTGAGATACTGCGCTGATTTGCAGGTCTGTACTCTCTTGTTCCGGCTTCCTCGCGCCGCTCCTGTGCTGACAGGAGTACCGTCAGCAGCTGAAATGAAAGGAAGAGCAGTGATCTGGGCAGGATGTTCATGCTTTATTCTTTTGGTAATCCCCGAATCTGGCGTGATTGCCCGATTTTCGCGATATTTTTGTGAATATAGTGCGCATCCTCTACTTCGCGCGCACTGTAAAAAGCAACAGCTCCACTTGCAGACCAGAAAAAAATGAACGTGTAAATAACAAATAAAACGGAGAATATTGCAATAAAGCCGGAAACCCCCACAGCCCCTCCCGCAAAAGGTAAAAGTGTTTTCAGAAATTTGACTGCTGTTAACCATACAGGTGTTTCAAGTAGTATCAGTGCAATTGTACCGATTACCACTACCCCAAAACCGGTTAAATAGGCCCCCCCTCTCCGGATCAGCTTCAGTGCCCTGAGTATGGCTCCCAATGGCTGTACTTTTTCAATAAAGATCACAGCATTCACCAGATACATCAGTGGCAACACCAGAACAGAAAAACAGAATCTTCCCGGGGCATCTTCCAGGCTGATCGCATAAAGCGAAATCGGGGTAAGGAATACTGTTGAAAGGTACACAAGAAACTTCTGAACCCCGGTATGCCCGGTATTTTCGCTGTCATTGTCAGCATACGATATCCGCTCGTTTTCCACCGCTCCTGTTGCCGTGAAAATCAGCAATCCCGCGATAATGCACTGAAGACAGAAGAGAAAAGGCACTTCGGCATTGTACATGAAAAGGTGGTTCACAGCCTGGAATACTCCCTCGTCTTCCGTAAATTCTTCCATGGCCAATTCAGATTCCGCGGTAATCAGAGCCACAAGTCCTGACGCCGTTGCTGCAGCGGAAATCAATGGTAGACCCAGACTCGCCCGCCCATGTCTGCGCATGATTGTAATGGCATCACCCAGTATCTCTCCGGGCGTCTTGATGGTATGAAAACGGATGGGCAGTATTTCATCGGCCGGAAGTTCAGCTGCTCCCGTTGCGTCTTTGAAATCGCCCTTTTTCCACTTGAAAAAGGGCAGGAAGACAAAATACCAAAGTACGAATACCAGCGATGCCAGGATAAACAGCCCCCGTAAAATATCCGGTGTCTCTGTGAAACGGGTGAGAAATCCCTCAAAAACAGCAGCCAGTACAAGCACAGGTACAACCCCGATAAATATCCTGATTCCTCGCCTTACGGTTATCTGAAACGCCTGGATTCGGCGGTATGTGCCCGGAAACAACAGTCCGGAACCGGCAATCAGACCGGAAGCCCCGGCAATGATGATGGCACTGATTTCCAGTGTTCCATGGATCCAGATCGTCAGAAATGATTCGCTGAATAATCCCTTGCTGATAAAAAAATACTGAAAGGTACCCACCATGATACCGTTGTACAGTAACGAAAGGAGGGTGCCCAAAGACGCCAGAATACCCAGAATCGCAGTGCGGAATGCAACGAACAGGTTATTGGCAGCAATCCCTGCAGTCATGCCAAAAGGCCCCGAATCCTTGTAAACCGCCATAGGATCGCCATTCTCAATGTTCTGTAGTGTCATTGTCACATAATCATCTCCCAGTATCGTACGGGCAAATTCGGGCTCAATCATACTCGACAAGACCCCGATGATGAAGGCAATGGTGAAAATACTGAACGATAGAAGAAGTGCCATCCTGCCCTCCCACATTGCCCGGGGCAATTCTGTTTTCCAGAATGCCAGCAGACGGGCCCGGGGAAACGACTTGCCCCGATATATGTTCTGGAAAATCCGGCTGGCCATCGAATTCAGAAATACCCGCACCGAACGGTTCGGATAAAAGGTGCGCGCATACGAAAGATCATCGGTTATTTGTACGAATAACTCGCTCAGCCGCTCGGGATCCGGGCGCTCTTCACGGAGTAGTTGCTCATATTCAGCCCACTTCTCTTTGTTCTGTTCTATAAATCCGGTTTCTTTCACTCCGCAATTATACAGGTTTTCTCAAAACATGCGCGCCATATTGTTGTTTCCTCCGATACATTTCTATACACGAATTGTACAAATAATAACCTTGTGAACGTTGAAAATATACCTTTGCAGGTGTGTTCAGTGTATCATCAGTCTGTTCAAATCAACTTATGTCTCAAATTCTCGAAACTCAGGATATCCGTTCGCTCGGCAGTAATCTCGAACTCCTGGCCCAGCAGGTCGTGGAAGGCTTCATCGTGGGTATGCACAGGAGCCCTTTTCACGGCTTTTCTGTGGAGTTCGCCGAACACCGACTCTATAACACCGGAGAAACTACCCGGCATATTGACTGGAAAGTGTACGGACGTACGGAAAAGCTTTTCACCAAACGATATGAAGAGGAAACGAACCTCAGATGCCAGATTGTTATAGACTCGTCTTCCACCATGTATTACCCGTACGACGAAAAGGACCCGGGTAAAAACAAATATGCCAACAAACTCTGCTTTTCGGCACAGGCTGCTGCCGTACTGATGAATATTCTCCGAAAACAGCGCGATGCCTTCGGACTCACTCTTTTCGACGAGGATATCAGGTTCAAATCTGCTGCCAGGTCAAGTACTGTTCACTACCGCCTGTTGCTCTCCAAACTCACCGAACTGATCGAAAATCCACAGCTGAACCGTCGTACCAATCTGGCCGAAAGTCTGCACCAGATTGCCGAGTCTATTCACAGACGGTCGCTGGTGGTGGTCTTTTCAGATGTCATGGAGTCGCCCGAACATGCCGATGAGGTATTCTCTGCCTTGCAACACCTGCGGTATGCCAAACATGAGGTGATCTTTTTTCACGTTACCGACAAAAAACACGAACTCGACTTTGAGTTCGAAAACAGGCCTTATTTGTTCGTGGATATGGAAACCGGGGAAGAAGTCAAACTTCAGCCCAATCAGGTCAAGGACTTCTACACGCAGCAGGTCAGAAGTTTTACCGAACAACTCCGCCTCAAGTGCCTGCAGTTCAAGATTGATTTTGTGGAAGCTGATATCAACGAAGGGTTTATCCCTATACTCCATACATGGATGACCAAACGCACAAAAATGGGCTGAAAAACAGCAGATTATGAAAGTAAAACTCTCGGATATCCCGACTGCAGCGCCAGAGGGCGCCTCCAAAAAAGGTTACAAGGCTGAAACCGAACGCCTCGTGAAACGACTGGGCGAACTGCAGAATATCATGTACGCAGAAGGGAAATACTCTATGCTGGTAGTTCTTCAGGGTATGGACGGAAGTGGCAAGGACGGCGCTGTCCGTAATGTTTTCTCCGAGTGCAGTATTGCCGGCCTTGATCTGGTGAGCTTTAAAAAACCCACTGAAGAGGAATTTGCCCACGACTTTTTATGGAGGGTACATCGCTGGGCTCCCCAGAAAGGGATGACTGCCATATTCAACCGAAGCCATTACGAAGATATTCTCATCCAGCGTGTACACGGCTGGATAACCTCAGAAAGGGTAGAGAAGCGTATGGCGGCCATCAATTCATTCGAAGAATTGTTGCAATTCGATAATAACACGCTGATATTCAAGTTCTATATGCACATTTCTCATGAAGAACAGGGTATTCAGCTGCAACAGCGCCTCGATGATAAAAGCAAGTTCTGGAAGCACAACGCCGGCGACTGGGAAGAGCGCAAGCTCTGGAATCAATACATGGAGGCATACGAGTATGCCATCAATAACAGCAGCATACCCTGGCATATCTGCCCGGTGGACAACCGCTGGTTCCGCGACTATTTTATCGCAAAAACCCTGGTGGATGCACTCGAAAAACTTGATATGAGGCTCCCGGAGCCTGAAAAAGAGGCTTAATACCGGTTCCTGCGCCCGCCACCCGGATTCGGATAATAACGCGAGGGCTCAAAATTCTGACCGAATATCCTGTATCGGAGGAATATATTGGCCCCGTAATTGGTCATTCGGGTACTTCTGACCAATTTGTCTGTGAGATCAACTTCATAGTAACCTTCTATACCAATACTCCAGCGATAGTACCAGTCCAGCGTCTTGGCAAAAGAAACGTGCACTGCAAACAAGTCACCGCTGGGCCTGCCAACTGCCTTCTCGGGCCCAAAAAACTGGGCAGCCAGATTTCGTGCCTCTTCATCCCCTATGCTGTTTGAAAGTGTCTGTGCTCCAAATCCGAAGTCCTGAATCATATACTTGTAACCACCAAGGAAACTGAAATAAACAGAACTGTCTGCAAAATAAAAGTATCTCCCCAGGCCGGCAGTAACTGCATAGGCGGCTTTTGTGTATGCAGATGAGGATGAAATAGCCTCACCCTCCACGATGATTGGCCAGTCGCGGTAGGTCAATTGCCCCTTGAATCCCAGTCTGGGCTGGCCAAAAGCCTCACCTACCTCATACGTATTCTGAAATTGTCCCCAGGTATAATCATCAGTACCCCCGTGTGAAATAGCTACAAATTGATATAAACTGTATAAAGGGGTAGTCTGAAAATCCGTTTTATGTGCCAATGTCGAGTAACCTCCATTCATACTCACATTAAAATTCAGATATTTTAACTGTGCGGTTGTTGTTTGAGGAAAACTGAAGAGCAATACTCCAATGGCGAGTAGAAAATGTTTCATAATACAAGGGAAAATGGGATGAAAGATGAAAAATCACATGAAAAAACTTTTCAATGCGAAAAACCTGAGTGCAAAGAAAAAAAGAATTTTCAAATAAACAAATGATTTCAAATATTTTGCCAAAAAATTAACTAAACCGTTTTCCTGCAAAAAGCCGCCGCTTCCTCGTCAAATCAGCCGTTTACCCATTCTGCCAGCCGTACGATATCCCATGCCTTTGTCAGGTCGTAACCCGAGGCGCTTGTTCTGCACAGTGAACTCAGATAGGCCCCTGTATCTAATGCCATGCCCAGATCATTGGCCAGCGAACGTATATACACCCCCTTGCCGCAAACTACTTCAAAGTCTGCCTGAAGCCCTTCCTGATAATCGGGATACAGATAAATGGAGGCTCCTTTTTTACTGATTATACTAGTTTCCCGTTCATAATCCTCTCTCGTCACAGGTCGTAAACTTCCCATACTGAAGGATTTTACAAATACCGGCCGCTCGGGCATGTCCACCTCTGCTCCGGTACGGGCATCTTTATACACTCTTTTCCCGTCAATTTTAATGGCCGAAAACACCGGAGGGGCCTGCATAATCTGTCCGGTAAACTGTTCCAGCGCCCGCTGTACCAACCCATCGGTCAGGTGATTTGTCGGAAATATTTCACTCACAGGTTTTTCCAGATCAAATGACGCCGTTTTGGCCCCGAAGGTAATGGTGCCCGTATAGGCTTTCTCCATTCCCTGCAGGCGCTCTATCTGTTTGGTCTGATCGCCCACACAGAGCACAAGTAACCCCGTAGCCAGCGGATCCAGTGTGCCCGCATGACCCACTTTCAACTTCATATATTTGATCCCCAGTCTGTTGGCCAGCAAATAGCGCACCTTGTTAACAACGTCAAACGACGTCCAGCCCAATGGCTTGTCTATCAAGATAACAGCGCCGGCGGGAAAGGGATCAGGGAACGGCAGAACGGGAGAGAGAAGCATTTTTTGATGGGTATTGGGGATAGGGTGTGGTTGGGGGATTTTTGGGTGTTCGATGTTCCATATTACCGGAACACCGAACACCTGTACTGATTGTCAAACACTGAATGTCGAATACTGAATATCGGAATATTGGTTATTGTGACTGGCTACCCGGGTGTGTGCAGGAAAGTACCCCCATACCCCATACCCCATACCCAATACCCTACTATACATACTCTTCCATTGGCGGACAAGTGCAAACCAGATTCCGGTCGCCAAAGGCCTGGTCTATCCGGCCCACTGTTGCCCAGAATTTCCAGCCCTGCCGCAGATAGGGAAGCGGGAATGCTGCCTTTTCGCGCGTATATGGGTGCGACCAGTTGTCAGCAGTGGTTTCTTCCACCGTGTGAGGCGCGTTATGGAGCACGTTGTCGTCGTGTGAGTAGTCTCCGCTGGCAATTTCATCCAGCTCTTTTCTGATCGAAAGCAGGGCATCACAGAAACGGTCGAGCTCCGCTTTGCTTTCGCTCTCTGTTGGTTCAATCATGATGGTACCCGCAACCGGGAAGGAGAGGGTAGGGGCGTGAAACCCGTAGTCCATCAGCCTCTTGGCAATATCCTCGGCGCCCGCGAGCGACTTGAACGGACGCATGTCCACGATCATTTCGTGAGCGCAACGGCCGTTTTCTCCCGTATAAAGTATCTGATAAGCCCCCTCCAGACGCGCCTTCATGTAGTTGGCATTCAGGATAGCGTATTTTGTGGCATTGGTAACACCTTCCGCACCCAGCATTTTGATGTAGGCATAGGAAATGAGCAGGATACTGGCACTGCCCCATGGCGCGGCACTCACAGCAGTAGTGCCCTGTTCACCGCCCATTTGGGCAAATATGTGGTTGGGGAGATAGGGAGCCAGACTGTTATTGCAGCAAATCGGGCCCATACCCGGTCCACCGCCACCATGCGGGATCGCAAATGTCTTGTGCAGATTCAGGTGGCATACATCAGCGCCAATGGCAGCCGGACTGGTCAGACCAACCTGTGCGTTCATGTTGGCGCCGTCCATATAAACTTTGCCGCCATGCTGGTGAATGATATCACAGATTTCCTTGATGGATGTCTCGAAAACACCGTGCGTACTCGGATAGGTCACCATCAGGCACGACAGACGATCGGAATACTGCTCTGCTTTCGCTCTGAGGTCGTCAACGTCAATATTACCACGCTCATCGCAGGCCACCACTACTACTTCCATGCCAGCCATTACAGCTGAAGCCGGATTGGTACCGTGCGCTGAAGATGGAATCAGCGATACGTTCCTGTGCGCACCACCGGTTGCCTGGTGATAGGCGCGTATAACCATAAGTCCTGCATATTCACCCTGTGCGCCTGAATTGGGCTGGAGAGAGCAGGCGTCGAATCCGGTGACATCGCACAGATATTTCTCCAGTTCCGAAATAATCTGAGCATACCCGCGGGCATATTCAGTTGGCATAAACGGGTGCATATTGGCCCATTCATCCCAGCTTACAGGCATCATCTCGGTGGCAGCATTCAGTTTCATCGTGCACGATCCCAGGGTAATCATGGAGTGCATGAGCGACAGATCCTTGTTCTCCAGGCGCTTGATATAGCGCATCATGTCACTTTCCGTATGATAAATGTTGAATACCTGGTGGGTCAGGTAAGCACTCTCCCTGCTCAGTTTGGCTGGAATCCGGGTTTCCGGCTTGCCTGTAGCGGCCTGAACACCAAAAATACTTCCAATGGCGGAGAGATCACGCTCTGTAGCTGTCTCGTCAAAAGATATCTGTATGCCGGTATTGTCGTAGTAGAAGTTATACCCGGCCACCTCGGCCTTTGAACGTATCTCGCTGATTTTCTGACTATTGGCTTCCACGCGGACAGTATCAAAAAACTGTGCGTGAGCCACATTGTGTCCGCCGGCAGACAATATCTGTGCCATCGCGCACGCGTGTTCGTGTACATGCGCAGCTATGCCGCGGATACCGTCGGGTCCGTGATAAACAGCATACATGGCAGCCATATTGGCCAGGAGTGCCTGAGCTGTGCAGATATTGGAGGTAGCTTTCTCCCTGCGGATATGCTGCTCGCGTGTCTGTAGCGCCATGCGCAGCGCCCGATGCCCGTGTCTGTCCACCGAAACACCGATAATTCGTCCGGGTATCTGCCTTTTGAAATCTTCGGAACAGGCAAAATAGGCAGCATGCGGACCACCATACCCCATCGGCACACCAAAACGCTGTGTATTTCCAACCGCTACATCAGCTCCCCATTCACCCGGAGGGGTGAGAAGAGCCAGTGACAGGATGTCGGCCGCCACACAAACAAAAATACCATTGGCTTTGGCTTTTTCCACAAACGGGCGATAATCGCTTACACAGCCCTCAGAGTCAGGATATTGAAGTAATACGCCAAAGGTCTTGTCGGTCAGCTGAACTGTCTTCCAGTCGCCAACCACCAGCTTGATCCCGTGCGGAACTGCTCTGGTTCTCAGTATATCCAGTGTCTGCGGAAAAACCTTGTCTGACACGAAGAATTCATTGGCTTCCTCCCCCGCTTTTGCACGCTTGTTCTTCTCCTGATAGAACATATTCATAGCTTCTGAAGCGGCAGTGCCCTCATCCAGCAGACTGGCATTTGAAATGGGCAGACCAGTGAGGTCGGTAACCATGGTCTGGTAATTGAGCAGGCTCTCCAGTCGCCCCTGGGCTATTTCTGCCTGATAGGGAGTGTACTGTGTGTACCAACCCGGATTGTGGAATACATTCCGTGCAATCACCGAGGGTGTGATGGTGCCGAAGTATCCCATGCCTATGAAATTGCGCATCACACGGTTTTTTGCAGCAATTTCTCTCAGGTGCCCCAGATATTCGAATTCACCAAGTGCTCCATCGAAGCCGTTGAAACTCATCGGCTTTTTCAGCCGTATGGAATCTGGCACAGTTTGCTCAATCAATTCATCCAGGCTGTTTACGCCCAGAAAGTTGAGCATTTCCTTGGTTTCACCTGGACTGGGTCCGATATGCCTGCGTTCAAAGCGGTCAGGGTGCATATATTTGTGTGTTTAACTGAATGAAAAGTGTGGTGAATGCTGAATATCAGCAAGAATTTTGCTGCGAAGGTAACGAAAGTTGGTACTTCAGTTTTCATAATACCGACAAGAGGTTAATTTTTTCGCACTTTTGCAGTATGCGAACATATCCGTCCAAATTATTGCTCTTCGGTGAACATATTTTACTGCTGGGAGCTTCGGCTCTGGCAGTCCCCCTGCACAGGTTCTCCGGTTACTGGCAATCGGAAGGCACACTTCCGCCTGCAGATATAATGGCCAAACTGCGCCTGTTTGCCAATAGTACCCAGCTGACCAGCATAGAAAATCTCGATGCCGACCGTTTTGCCACAGAACTGGAAGGCGGACTGTCGCTGAAGTCGAATATTCCGGTGGGCTACGGACTGGGCTCCTCCGGTGCGCTCTGTGCCGCTGTTTACGATCGCTACTGCAGTATCAAAACAGACGATCTGTCCGCACTCAAATCTGTTTTTTCCGGTATGGAAAGCTTTTTTCACGGCTCCAGTTCCGGTATTGACCCACTCACCAGTTACCTCGACAGGCCGCTTCTGATTCGCAACAAAACGGATGTGTTTGTCGCGAATCAGACCATCCGGAACGATAAGCCTTATATGTTCCTGCTCGACACCGGCCTGCCCCGCCAGACGGGTCCGCTGGTTAACTGGTTTCTGGAGCAAAGCCGGCCCGGCGGTTTGCTGGAGCCTGTTCTCGCCGATTACATACTGGCTCACGAACAAACTGTTCATACATGGCTTGCTGCCGAATATCAGTCGTTTTTTGATCATTTGAATATGGTCTCAAGGCTTCAGTTGCAGTATTTTACTCCTATGGTGCCCGCCAATATGCGGGATGTATGGGAATATGGTCTCGATTCCGGAAAATATTCCATGAAAATATGTGGCGCCGGTGGCGGTGGCTTTATGCTTGGTTTCTGCCAAAATCCGGATGATATCGCCAGCCTGAATGATCGCTTCAGCCTGATGACCAACCTGTAATATACGCTATGTCCGGTAAGATTCCCCGCACGGCTGTCTGGATTCTCGGTTTTTTGCTTTTTCTGGCTGTATTCCGCGACCTGCTGACTAACGGCCGACCCCTCTATTGCCGTATTGACGGAGTAGCCTACTTCCCTGGTATCAGAAGTATCCTGACGCATCCCGACAGGCCCTTCAGTGAAAAACCACTCAGAGATATACAACTCACTCCCGATCAGTTTGAAGCCTGGAAGAATCCCGACAACTTTGATGAGCCTCCTTTCTATGCTCCAGTGCCCTTCTCTCCCGGCGAATTTTCTTCCAGAAACCAGCTTCGCTTCGGAAAACCCGGAAGTGCCCATCCCGGACTGCCATCCGGGAAATTCAGACACTGGCTCGGCACCGACGCCGAAGGACGTGACATAGCAGCCACTATTGTCAGCGGTGCAAGAATTGCGATGCTCACAGGCTCTGTAGCAATGGCGGCAGCACTTGTCATAGGTCTGCTGCTTGGCACACTCGCCGGCTATTTCGGCGATGACAGCCTTTTTTTGAAGCGCGGCACGTGGATACTCTCGCTGTCCGGACTGCCCTTTGCCTGGTTTTACACCACTACGGTCTGGAGAGGTATGTTTTCAGGTTCTTCGGGCGGAATCATACCGGTTACAGCTATATTTTTCGCGATTATTCTGCTTTTTTTTATATCAGGAAGATGGCTGTCGCGGTTAAAATGGTTCTCAAAAGAATCGGCCCTCCCGGTAGATATGCTGGTGATGCGCACCGCCGAAATCTTCTCTTCCATTCCAAGACTGATTGTTCTGGTCGTACTTGCCGTTGCACTCCGTGGGCACTCTGACGGGTCTGTCTGGCTCATGACCGCTTTGATTGGTATGTTCAGCTGGACCGGCGTGGCCAGGTTTGTGCGCGCAGAACTCCTGCGCATCCGCGCACTCGATTACGTGACCGCAGCCCGCGGACTTGGCCTGTCGCCCTGGCATATATTGACCAGGCATGCTTTGCCCAATGCCATGCGGCCTGTATATATTGCTTTTGCCTTTGGAGCTGCCAGCGCTGTGTTGCTGGAGGCCTACCTGTCATTTCTCGGCTTTGGAGGAGCAGCATTCAGGGGTATTTCATGGGGCAGTCTGTTTATCAATGAAAACAGCGCAGCCGATCCGCTGGACACATGGTGGGTTACCCTTTTCCCCGGGCTGATGATCTTTTTTGCTGTTTCTGCCCTGAATGCAACAGGAGAGGCGCTGAGTGAGTAAAATCACTCGGCAGCGGCCGGTATTAACGGTATTACCGGATAAAAAACAATCTCCGTGCGGCGATTCATGTAACGGCCTTCTGATGTCTCGTTGGATGCTACAGGATAAAACTCACCGCGTCCGACGGCCGTAAGCTGATTGGCAGTCACATTCAGCTCACGCGTGAGAATCCGCACAATGCCTGATGCTCTCGCAATACTCCAGTCCCAGGTATCTTTGAGCGTTTTTTCTTTGGGAGGAAGCACATTGTCGGTGTGAGAAACAATACTGGCGTCAATACCCGGGAATGCAGCCAGATACTCGGAAACGATTGTCAGTACTGCCCGGCCTCCTTCGCTGACGACCATCCCTCCCTGATCAAAAATCAGTTTGTCGGGCAATGTCAGCGTGATGGACGTGCTTTTTTGGGAGAGTTTCACAGCATCTTTGTATGGCTGAAAGGCCCTTTCAAGGGTGGTAAAATGATCTTTGAGAATGGCCTCCTGTTTGATCTGAACCTGCCTGATCTGTTGAAGTGCGCCGGTTTTTTGCTCCAGAAGATCGCTTGCTTCTGCCAGCTGTTTCGAGAGCAGGCTGTTTTCCGCCGACAGTTTGCTGGAAGAGGCGCCCATTGACTGGGTACGTGCAATGAGCTCAGTCTGCAATTGTCTGATCTGTTCCTCCTGATTTCCAACGGTTTTGTTCAGATCGCCGATCTTTCTGATCAGGTCTCCGGCCTCTTTTTTGCGGAAAGCCAGTTCCTCGTTCAGTACTTTTTCCCTTGATTCAGCACCTGTTCGGGCTGCCATTTCACTGCGGTATAATTTTTGTCTTACGCAGCCACCCGACGTAATAGCGGCTGCCAGTATGATTGCGGCAATTTTTTTCATATTGTTTTTTCTGCAAAAGTAGTGTAAATACAAAGTTTTCAGACAAGCATCATTTCATTCAGATTACCAGTTTTCCCGGCCACTATTCTTCCTTTTTCATCAGCAGTCACACGGGCGCACTCCACACCGGGGTCGTGTTCAAAAAATAGCAGATTCCCGCCTTTTACGGCATCCCGAAGCAGCCCGGCTTTCTCGCGCAGAGATATCAGCGGCCGCACATCATAAGCCATTACGTAAGGCATGTTGATATGCCAGCGGGTGGGTATGGTGTCTGCACTATATATTATGGTGTGATCTCCATGTCTGATGTATGGAACCATCATGGCTTCTGTATGACCATACGTAAACCTTATGCTGATTCCCGGCATGAACTCCACGCCCTGTTTTACAGGTATAAAGGCCATTCGCCCCTCAGTATGTAATGGTTCGAAGTTTTCCCTGAGAAACGACGCTCTTTCCCGTTCATTCGGATTCATCGCCCAACGTAAATGCCGCTCATTCGTCCAGTAGATTGCATTCGGGAAGGAAGGCTCGGGAATGCCGGTAAGTTCGTTTCTCCAGACAGCGCCTCCGCAGTGGTCAAAATGCAGGTGAGTGAGCAAAACATCGGTTATATCATCCCGGGTAACACCAAGCGCCTGCAGCGATCCAAAAAGAGTCTCTTCACCGTAAGGCTCAAAGTGAGCCCGGAACCTGTCGTCCTGTTTG
This sequence comes from Bacteroidota bacterium, assembly GCA_039804245.1. Taxonomy (GTDB): domain Bacteria; phylum Bacteroidota; class Bacteroidia; order Chitinophagales; family Saprospiraceae; genus M3007. The sequence continues at coordinate 4,483 of JBDLWO010000294.1, read as the reverse complement.
TTTCCTATACCGGTATCAATGAGTACCGTTCTTTGGCCATCGCGAACAAGCAGGGCACGCATGGCCAGCGGAATCATATTATTGGCGTCGGGCGGACAGAGCTTCGACCACATGCGACAAGGTACCACTCCGAACATCGCGCCGCCATCGAGCTTGAAAAAACCTGTCAGAATACTGTTTACAATCATACAGGTCAAATGTAAAGAGATTGACGGAATTGAATGTGCTTCTGTTGCGTACTTTTGCAGCGCCCGGGTACAAACACATCAAACAGCCCGGAGAAATTGCAGACAGTCTTATGCACACCTATATAGATACACACGCGCACCTGTATTCTTCCAAATTCAGTGCCGACAGAGACGAGATGATTGCCAGAGCTGTCCGTGCCGGCGTAGTCAGAATGTACCTCCCCAATATTGATTCGGAATCCATTCAGCCTATGCTCGATCTGGAAGCTGCTTTTCCCGAAAACTGTTTCGCGATGATGGGACTGCACCCTTGCTCGGTACAGCCTGATACTTATGAACAGGAATTGGCGCTCGTGGAGAAATATCTCGGTGAAAGAGCCTGGGCCGGAATCGGCGAAACGGGTATAGATCTTTACTGGGACAAATCCACCCTCGATATACAAAAGGTGGCATTCAGCCGGCAGATAGAGTGGGCGAAGGATCTCGGACGCCCCATCATTATCCATTCCCGGGAAAGCAACCGAGAATGTCTGGATCTGGTGAGGAATGGCCAGGATGGAAGGCTCCGCGGAATATTCCATTGCTTTTCGGGTACCCTCGAAGAAGCGCGTGAAATGATTGATCTGGGTTTCATGCTCGGGACAGGAGGCACACTGACGTACCCGAAGTCTGAACTCCCGTCGGTACTGAAAGAAATTCCACTGGAGTACATAGTGCTCGAAACCGATGCACCCTATCTTCCCCCGGTACCCCATCGGGGAAAGAGAAATGAGAGCGCCTGGATTCCCGTGATCGCCTCCATGCTTTCCGAGGTCAAGGTTCTGCCGCTTTCCCAAATTGCAAAAACAACCACAGCCAACGCTGAGAGAATGTTCTCAGCAGAGTGAAGAGCTGCTTAACTTTTCATTAGCATCTTTTCAGCAACCTGAAATGGTGGTATTGCGTATTAGTGATTTGTCAGACAAATTCAGTCTGAAAAAACTGTATCGTAATGAAATTGACAACACTACACATTTCCACCCTCTTGCTGGTTTCCTGGCTTCTGTTTACCAATCACCGTGACCCCAACAACCCGCCTGTTGCCCGCACCGGAGCCCCGGGTGAAACTACCTGTGGCGCTTCAGGCTGTCATTCCGGCGGAACATTCACCGGAGCCGTAGATATCTCCGGTATCCCCGACACGGTAAATGCCAACCAGTCATATACTGTCACACTTTCCAATACGAGCAATGCGGTCAGGGCAGGTTTTCAGCTCACCTGTCTGGATGGGGCCAATGCCTACTCCGGAACACTGGCCAATGGTACCGGAACTTCTGTCGGTACAAGCAACTCAACCGGCAGGAAGTATATCAGACAGGCATCGCCCAAAACTTTGTCGGGGGGCAGCACCAGCTGGACCTTCACCTGGAAGGCGCCGGCATCAGCGGCAGATAACAAATGCACATTCTACTTCGTTTCGCTGTGTGCCAACGGTAACGGTGGCAACAGCGGTGACAACGTACTGGTGGCAAACAGGTCGGTTATACTGAAAACCGTGTCATCTGCGAATGAACCGGGAGATACAGCCAGCGACTGGATTGACTTCAGGGCGCTGCCCGCTCAGCTGAATATCAGCCTGCTTGAAGCTGTGAGTGGCTACGTGGAGGTTTATGACCTGCAGGGGCGTATCGTGCTCACCAGCCAGCTTGGCTCCGAAAACCGGATCGCTATTGAAGAACTGATGCCGGGGATTTATATTGCCAGAGTGCAGGCCGGCGGCAGAGTCTTTGCTGCCCGTTTCAGCCGATAGGATTCTAAAACTGCAACAAGCACAAAAACTGATCCGCCGGGATTTCCCCGTGCGGATTTTTTTTCACGACTTTCATGATCCCGGCGAGTTTGGAACGATATTTGATAAGTAAGGGAGTGGGTTAAAGGTTCATCACGGGAGAGATGCCTTCAAATGCCAAGCGAACAAGATTTTTTTTAAGAAAATTTTGATTTTCGTTTCGCAGAAAAGCATCCTTTTAGTACCTTTGCCGAGATGTGAAGCGAAAAAGGATTCAGAACTTGCTCAATTTTTAGTTAAAAACGATGCAATTTGTTGATTCTCAATCGTTTACGCATTATGCGTTTTCATGAAAGGTTTTTACTGTTTTACTGTTTAATACTTCTCGTTTGCATGAAAGTTTCTCTACGTTCAAAGCGTCGCACCCAAAAGTTTGGGTACACTCTGCTTGCTGCTTTCGTTTTTTCTTTGTTAACCGTTAAATCATTTGCGGGTGATCCGGATCCCTCGTCTCTGCTGAATAAAGGAAAGAAATTCCTTTTGGTGGAGAACAAGGGACAGGTTACTGACCAGTCCGGCCGCAGTCGTTCTGATGTGAAGTTCATCGGTCAGACCAATGGCGTAAAAGCCATAGTCTTTTCCAATGGAATAAGCTATCAGTTCGAGAAGCATCCCGAGATTCAAAAGAAATCCAATCCAAGAAGCGTGAGCGGGCGGGAAGAGATCTCTGCAGATGGGGATATTGAAACCTATCGTCTTGATGTACGTCTGGTGGGGGCCAATCCCTCGCCGGTAATCAGGAGGGAAGAAAAATCCGATTATTTCGAGAACTACTACAACATCCCGGGATACCCTGATGGTATTCAAGGGGTTTCGGCGTTTGAGAAAGTCACCATGGAAAATGTATATCCCGGTATTGACTGGGTCATATATATACGTGATGGCAAACTCAAGTACGACTTCGTGGTGAAGCCGGGCGCTGATCCTTCCAGGATTGTTCTCGATTATCAGGGTGCCGAAAAGTTGGCACTACAAAGCGACGGCAGTGTTCTGGCCACTTCGCCTATGGGTGAGGTGGAAGAAGCGAAACCTGTATGCTTCTCCGGTAGAGAGGAGGTAGCATCGGCTTTCGTGCTGAACGGCAATCGCATTTCCTTTGCAGTAAACGCTTACGACAAATCACAGCCGCTGGTAATTGACCCATCGCTGCTGTGGGCCACATATTATGGTGGCACTGATTACGATTATGCCTATTCAACAACTACCGACTTTTTCGGTAATGTTTACCTGGCCGGTTTTGCGAAGAGCACTTCCGGCATAGCCACTTCCGGCGCGCATCAGTCAGCGCTGAGCGGCACACTGGGTGACGCATTCCTCGTGAAGTTCAATAACGCAGGCGCCCGCCAGTGGGCTACCTATTATGGTGGCACCAACCTGGAGATCGGCTATTCGGTAGCTGTGACTGACGCAGGCGATGTTTACCTCGCAGGCTTCACAAACAGTACGGCGGGTATCGCCTCGTCTGGCGCCTTCGATGAGATTTACGGCGGCGCTGGTCTTCGCGACGCATTCCTTGCCAAGTTCAACAGCGCTGGTGTTCGTCAATGGGGCACCTATTATGGTGGTGCAGGCAATGACGAGGGGTATTCGCTCGGACTGGCTTCTGATGGCTCTGTTTATCTTGCAGGTACTACGGGTTCGACTGCTGATATTGCAACTGTGGGCGCACATCAGACATCAAACGCCGGTGGTCTGGATGCGTTTCTTGTAAAATTCACTTCTTCAGGAACACGCACCTGGGGTACCTACTACGGAGGTACTGGCAATGACGAGTACAATGGCATGTCTATTGACCGTGTTGATAATAATAATGTGTATCTGTCCGGCTGCACAAACAGTGCGACTGGAATTGCAGTGGGGGCAAGTCCGTGGCAGCCTGCCCTCGGCGGAGGTGCTGATGCTTTTGTTGCCAAGCTGGATGCTTCCGGTTCTGTTATGTGGGGTACCTACTATGGCGGTACCGGCGATGATTGCGGCTTCGCAACAGCAGTAGACAAAACAGGCGCTATATATATGGTGGGCCGCACAGCCAGTAATACGGCTATTTCCACTACAAATGCCAGAGCTGGACTTGAAGATGGATTTGTGGTTAAATTTTCCAATACCGGTTCACGAACCTGGGGTCGCTACTTCGGTGGTCCTGCTAAAGATGAAGGTTATTTCATAGCTGTTGATGGTACTGATGGGGTTTATGTCTCCGGTTATACGGAAAGTTCCACAGGTATCAACAGTTCTGGCATCACAGGATTCACTGCTTATTCAGGCGCAGGCGATGCCATGGCTGCCAAATTCACCAATACAGGTACGCCTGTCTGGAGTACCTACTATGGTGGCACCGGCTCGGATTATGGTTACGGCGTGGCTGTTGACGGCAAGGGTGATGTATATCTCGCTGGCCAGTTGGCAAGTGTCATACCCATGGCATTCACGGGTATGCAGGATACCACATACAATGGTGGCGGTGGAG
>JBDLWO010000293.1:0-4640 GCA_039804245.1 Bacteroidota bacterium | reverse complement strand
ACCTTTCGCTCACCCGGGAAGGCATACCCTCTGTACATACCTTCCGAATTAAACGGCATGGCAACCTTTCCATACCGGTCAACTGCAATGAGCCCTCCCTCACCACCTTTCTCCACCAGTTTTTTGTTCACAATATAATCAGTGGCCTGTTCAAGTGTCTCGCCTGTGTACGTCACGCGCGCCCACACATCGTGCGCGACGGCATACCGGATGAAGTACTCGCCGTGCCCGGTGCAGGAAACCGCACAGGCATCATCAGCAGCATAGGTGCCGGCTCCAATGATGGGCGCGTCGCCCAGACGATTCCACCGTTTGTTGGTCATGCCACCGGTGGATGTGCCCGCAGCCAGGTGCCCGTTTTTATCCAGCGCCACGCAGCCTACAGTACCGAACTTGTAATCGCGACGGGAAGGATCTGTGATATCTCCTGTTTTCGACTCTTTTTTCTCTGCTTCCAATGCCTTTTGCAGCGATTTCCAGCGCTCTTCCGTGTAAAACCACTTCGGATCAACGAGCTCCAGTCCGTTTTCAGATGCAAATTGTTCAGCACCCCTGCCAGTCAGCATCACGTGCGGCGATTTTTCCATTACTGCCCGGGCCAGTTTTATCGGATTTTTTACTGTGGTCACACCACCAACTGCGCCGGCTTTCTGTGTAGAGCCATCCATCACGCTGGCATCGAGTTCATTCCTGCCCTCATGCGTGAACACGGCACCCCTTCCTGCGTTGAAAAGCGGACAGTTTTCGAGATATACAATGGTCTGTTCCACCGCATCGAGCGCTGATCCACCGTTTTTCAGGATATTCTCCCCAATGGTAAGGGCAGTATCAAGTGCAGCCGTGTAGGCCGCCTCCTTCTCGGGCGTCATGCTCGCTCTGGTAATGGTACCCGCGCCACCGTGAATGGCCAAACTGTAGGGGCGCCTCAATTGCTTTTCCTGTGCGGTCTCCGGAGAAGTTCCGCAAGAAAACAGCAGTCGGGTCAATAATACAACAGCCAGTATCCTGATTTTCATCTGCAATTATCGTTGAATAATGTGAATTTTGCACCGGGAGTATTCTCTGAATTCCCGATGCAATTTTATGAAGAATAATATCAAAAAGCTGGCAGAAATATCAAACAGGGAAGAACGCCTGATTATCGGACTCATGTCGGGCACCTCCCTGGACGGGCTCGATGTGGCGCTGTGCCGGTTCTCGGGCGCCGGGCGCCAAACACAGGTTCAACTGCTGGCTTTTGAATCTGTCAGGTACGACGATGAATTCAAATCAGGAATCCGCCGTGTTTTTGCCCGGGAAACTGTGGACTTTCAATGGCTGACATTGCTGAATGTGGTGGTGGCAGAACGACACGCAGCTATTGTAAACGATTGCCTGAAAAAATGGAACACCGATGCCGGTTCGGTGGATCTCATTGCTTCACACGGACAGACCGTCTTTCACGCACCACGCAGACTCCACGGCATGCCAGACTGCCCCAACGCCACCTTTCAGATTGGCGATGGCGACCATATAGCACGGCGCACCGGTATTGTCACAATTTCAGATTTCCGCCAGAAACACGTTGCAGCAGGGGGAGAAGGTGCTCCGCTGGCACTTTATGGCGATTATTTCCTGTTCTCCCGCCCGGGTGAGGATCGGTTTTTGCTCAATATGGGCGGTATTTCCAATTTCACCTGCCTGCCCGGCTCCGGCGATACAGACAAGGTATTCGCCACCGATACAGGCCCGGGTAATACCCTGATTGACGCCTGTATGAGGAGGTATTTCGGACAACCCTTCGATTCCGACGGACGAACAGCAGGCAAAGGAAATATAAACGAATTGCTGTTGGCAGCGCTCCGATCAGATCCGTTTTTTAACCAGCCCTTTCCGAAATCTACTGGCCCCGAACTGTTTTCCATGGAATGGGTGGATAAATATCTGAATAAAATGGCTGGCACAATAGCGCCTGAAGACATGGTTGCCACCCTGACCAGACTCACGGCAGATACCATCGCAGATGGATTACTTGCAGTATCCGAAGGCCAGAATGCCAGTTTATACGTAAGTGGAGGTGGCGCTCACAACCCGGTTATCATGGCTCACCTGCGTGCGCGCCTGCAGGGGTGGACAATTGATACAGTTGATTCACTGGGAGTCAGCGGCGATGCCAAGGAGGCAGTACTGTTTGCCCTGCTGGCCAATGAAACCATCGCCGGGGAGACAGAAGGCGGGGCTGCCCTTGGTGGAGTACCACTCGTCAGTATGGGAAAAATTTCACTTCCCGACTGAATTTTCAAAACAGGCTGAGCAAAATAGCGTTAGCTTTGTTTACTGTTTTATTTCACGAACAAAACGTCACACAAATACATGGCACATTTCAAACGCAACGCAAGCGCTGTATGGAACGGAACAGGCGCAGAAGGATCAGGAGAACTCAGCGGTCCTTCAGGCGTACTCTCAGGCACCCCCTACTCGGCAGCCAAACGCTTTCAAAATGAAGACGGAAAGGCCGGTACCAACCCGGAAGAACTCATCGCGGCTGCGCATGCCGGCTGCTACATTATGGCCCTGAGTTTCCGACTGTCGGGAGCGGGATTCACTCCAACCACCCTGCGATGCGATGCCACAATTGATATGGACAACAGCAGCGGCGGCTGGGCATTTGAAAAAATTACCCTCAACCTGGAAGCTGAAGTACCGGGTATCGAACACGCGCAGTTCATGGAGCTGGCGGAAGCCGCCAAATCGGGCTGCCCGGTCAGCAAGGCATTGTCCGCTGTTGCCATCGAACTGAATGCCACTTTAAAGTAAACACTGAAATCTGATAATCATGCCTAGAAATCACGAAATTGACTACAAAATCTTCGGCGAAGAAATGCAGGCCGTTGAGGTGGAACTCGATCCCACTGAAACCGTGATCGCGGAATCGGGAAGTTTCATGTACATGGACAACGGGGTTGAAATGGCCACCGTTTTCGGCGATGGAAGCGGACAGACAGACAGCTTCTTCGGAAAAATCATGACAGCCGGAAAACGCCTGCTCACCGGAGAAAGCCTGTTCATGACCACCTACACCAACCACGCCAACAGCAAACAAAGGGTGGCATTTGCCGCTCCTTACGCCGGAAAAATTGTTCCGCTCGATCTGGCACAACTGAACGGAAAAATAATTTGCCAGAAAGACTCCTTCCTGTGCGCAGCCAAAGGGGTACAGATCGGTATCGAATTCCAGCGGAAGCTCGGCACAGGCCTTTTCGGCGGTGAAGGTTTCATCATGCAAAAACTGGAAGGAGACGGTATGGCCTTCGTACACGCGGGCGGGTACGTGCTCGAGCGCGATCTTGCCCCGGGAGAAGTACTTCGGGTAGATACCGGCTGTATCGTAGCCTTCACAGAATCAGTTGATTATGATATTCAGTTCGTAAAAGGACTCAGAAATATGGTTTTTGGCGGAGAAGGTCTTTTCTTTGCGGTTCTGCGTGGCCCGGGGAAAGTGTGGCTCCAGTCATTACCAGTCAGCCGCCTCGCCGCCAAAATCATTTCCTACGGCATAGGCCCAAGGAAAGAGGAGGGCAGCATACTGGGTGGCTTCGGAGATCTGCTCGACGGTCGGTAAAGCTCGTAAACTGCGGGCCCCGGCTTCCGGAAAGGCCCGCAGTTTAATTTTTGAGCTATGGAAATCCGAAACATTGGCAAAAGCCGCTTCCTCTACGCATTCTTCCTCCCGGTCGTGTCCTGGCAGTACCGGATGGTATTCCGTAATATTTTTGTCGAAAACAGAAAAAATGTACAGGCCAACCAGCCCGTTCTGGTAGCAGCCAATCACCCTACGGCATTCCTCGACCCCATACTCCTCGGTATGGTAACCGACGGCCCTGTTTACAATATTTCCAGAGCCGACTATTTTGCCAAACCCTTCAACTCTTTCATGCTGCGCGGCTTTCAGATAGCCCCGATCTTCAGAAGCAGCGAAGGATTCAGCGGACGGGACCGCAACGACGGCACCTTCGACTATATCGTCAATAAACTCAGGGATTATGTCACTTTCTGTATTTTCGTGGAAGGCAAAACACACCACGAAAAACAGGTGTTTCCGCTGAAAAAAGGTATTGCGCGTATTGCATTCAGCGCCTTCGAAGACAAATCACTCGAAAATCTGCAAATAGTGCCCGTCGGATTCAATTACAGCAACGGACTGGCATTGCGCTCCGAGGTAAAAGTAATAACCGGTACACCAATTTATATCAGAGATTACTGGCAGGATTACCAGCAAAACCCGAATCAGGCCATCCTGCGACTGATGACCGCTATCAGGGAGCAAATGATGCGAAACATCATTCATATAGACGATCTCGCCGATGAACCCATGGTGGATCGCCTGCTGACCATACTGAGGAATGACCATCCGAAACTCTCCGTCCCGGTTATTCAGTACAGCGCAGGTACGTACTACAAGGAAAAAGAGCTGGTAAACAGGATCAATACCATGCCTGCCGATGAAAAAGAGGCTCTTGACGAGCGCTCCAGACTGTATTTCAACGCATTGAAAAAGGCAGGACTCGACGACGAAACACTTGTACAGCCCGAACAGGGCAGCTGGAAGTGGCTGTTCCTGCTTGTAGCGGGTTTATTACCGGCCATGTTTGGCGGAGCAT
>JBDLWO010000292.1:0-3466 GCA_039804245.1 Bacteroidota bacterium | reverse complement strand
GGCTTTTCTTCTCTATTTCTAACAACTCCCGTGTATGGTCGTGCCTCGCATTCTGCTCCTTTTCAGCCATTTGTATTATTCTTTCCACAATTCCCGGGTGGATTTGTTCAAGATGCTGAAGTTCTTCGGCTGGAGGCAGAGGGCTGAAATTGACAGACGTTTCCGTTTTTTATATTCAACCCGGCTTAATTGCTGGCTCTGTTGTTGGGTGTGCCTCTGTGGTTTATTTGACATTATACTCAGAATTGTCAATTGATGTTTTCAGGTCATTTCGGATTGCCAGCCAATCATTTCCAAGATTCTGTACATCCATTTCCTGACCATTCTCGGTGGCCAGTTTTTTGCGCATATTCCTTAATCGTGCAATTTGCTGCTTTTGCTCTTCCAGTAATCCGAAGAACAATAGAAACCCGAAGAGCAGGCCACTAAAGACTACATCTGTTTTCTCCCGTTGAGTCATCTCAGATTTTTTTCTTAGTTCACACAAATATAACGAGTGCCAAGCCGAATCTGTTTCCTTTAAAACATTTTTTTTTACAAATAATTAAAAAAACACTTTCCCGCACACCCCTACTCTTCCACACATCTGACTGACGCTCCATAATTTCGGTCGTAACCGGCCATTCCCGGTCCGCCGCAGTCGAAACTCATCATCCAGGCACCAATGGAGCCTCCTCCGGTGCTGTTCCAGTAGTACCCGGAATATCCTCTGTGCTCAAGAACTCCATTATTGCTGTTGCGGCCACCCGCCGCGGGAAGGAACAACTTGTCTCCAACCATCATGCCGGAGGCGTAATTGGTATGATCTTCCTTCCAGGATCCGGTGCTGCTCCAGATATTGTGGGCAATCAAACCATCCCATTCTGCTTTGGTCGGCACCCGATACCCGTCGGGGCACGGGTCAATTCCTGTTTTTACGGAATCTGTCCAGGAGCCATCAGGTGCCACATCCGGGAAGGGTATCCATCCCGATACACTGGCGTTTGGATTCATTTCAGAAGGACCGGGAGCAGCCTGCGCTGAGCGCCCCCACTGCCAGTAAGCCCCGTTGATTACCCGATCGGGGGTAAACGGATCGGCTTCCGTGTCAGTTGCGCCAAGGTTGTGACACTGAAATGCCTTCCATTCTCCGGGAGCGGTGAAAGCACCACAAGCCGGCTTCAAAGTAGGAGCCACTTCTTTGCTGCAGCACAAAAACCCTGTGGCGGTCAGCAACAGGAAAAACAGGTGGAGGACATTTCCTGACATGGCAGATTTTTAATTTATCCGTAGAGCTTAAACTACCACATTGCGGGCAGTCAGCAAAAAGGCAAAGTTAGCAAATCATAAAGCCAGCCAATCAGTTGCAGACAATCATTACAGGTGACCGTTTACTTCCAGCACGCTTATTCGCTCTTTTCCATTACCTTTGCGGCCATTATGCTGTCCCTCTCCAATATTTACATTCAATACGGCGACCGGATTCTCCTGGATCGCGTCAATCTGGTAATCAAACCCGGCGAACGGGTGGGCCTTGTGGGCCGTAACGGCGCCGGAAAATCCACTATCCTCAAGATTATTGCCGGGGAAATGTCGCCCCAGGAAGGCAATGTGGTGGTGCCCAATCACTTCACGCTCGGCTACCTGCACCAGGATATGCTCCTGCCCAAAGGCAAAACGGTCATTGACGAAACCATGACGGCCTTTTCCGAAATGCTCGAACTGGAAAAGGAACTGCACCGTGTCGGAGAAGAACTCGGCTCACGCGATGATTACGAATCGGAAGCCTACAACAAGCTCATCGAAAGAATGAGCGACCTGACAGATCATCTGCACCATCTGGGCAGTGCCACCAGTCAGGCCGATGCCGAAAAGGTGCTGCGCGGACTCGGTTTCGCACCCACCGACATGACACGTCTCACGGATGAGTTCAGCGGTGGCTGGCAAATGCGCATCGAACTGGCCAAAATGCTGTTGCGCCGTCCCGATCTGCTGCTGCTCGATGAGCCCACCAACCACCTCGATATAGAAAGTATCCTGTGGCTCGAAGACTGGCTCACCGACTATCAGGGAATGGTGGTGGTGATCAGTCACGACCGCCGTTTTCTCGATATTGTAACCAACCGGACGGTGGAGATTGTGCTGGGCAAGCTGCACGATTACAAGGCCCCGTACTCCCGGTACATGGAACTCAGCGCCGAACGGCGCGAGCAGATGACGGCAGCCTATGAGAACCAGCAGCGCGTGATTGCCGACCGCGAACGAACCATCACCCGCTTCATGGCCAAGGCCTCCAAGACCAAAATGGCACAGTCCATGCAAAAACAGCTGGACAAAATGGAGCGTATAGAAATTGACGAAACCGATACCTCTGCCATGCGTATCCGCTTCCCCGATGCCCCGCGCTCGGGAGAGGTAGTAGCCAAAGCTGAACGCATGACCAAACGGTATGGCGACGTAAAAGTGCTCGAAAATGCCAGTTTCGAGATGCTCCGCGGCGACCGCGTCGCTTTCGTGGGGCAGAACGGTCAGGGGAAAACCACCCTCGCCAAAATTCTGATCGGGGCCGAAAACGCTACATCGGGCAGTGCAACCCTCGGCTACAACGTGAGTATCGGATATTACGCCCAGAATCAGGCCGAAAATCTCAATCCGCAACTCACCCTGCTCCAGACGATGGAGCAAAACTCCCCGGAAGAAATGCGCACCAAACTGAGAGCCATTCTCGGAGCGTTCCTCTTCAGCGGAGCAGATGTTGACAAAAAGGTGCTGGCCCTGTCAGGAGGCGAACGAGCCCGCCTCGCGCTCGCGTGCATGCTCCTGCGACCATTCAACCTGCTGGTACTCGATGAGCCTACCAACCACCTGGATATGCTGTCGAAGGATATCCTCAAACAGGCACTCGCAGAATATAACGGCACCGTGCTGGTTGTCAGTCACGACCGCGAATTTTTGTCAGACCTGACAAACCGAACCATCGAATTCCGCGACGGCCAGTTGTACGAATACCTCGGAGATGTGAACTTTTTCCTCGAAAAACGCAGACTTGACAATATGCGGGATGTGGAGAAAAGAAGTAAATCGGGCGGACAGGGAACAGGCGACACAGGCGTTCAGGTACTCGGCGCTTCGGATAAAAAGCAGCTCGAACGCAATGTTCAGAAGGCCGAAAAACGCATAGCCGAACTGGAGGCCGAAGTGAAGAAAATGGAACAACTCATGGCTGATCCCGATTTTTACAACAAGAAAGACTCGGAATCAAAAATGAAGCAATACGCCGACCTGAAGAGCTCGCTCGGCAGTGTTTACTCGGAATGGGAAAAAGCAGTGGAACAACTGGGGTAAATAAATTACTTTGTTCTTTCAGTATTCAGGAAAAGGCGTAACTTTGCGCCGTGCCGGACGACCAGCTCCTGCAAAACCTCCCCAGGGCAGAAATGCAGCAAGGATATGTGGTCGTAGCGGTGTGTTCGGCACTTTTTTGCGT
>JBDLWO010000291.1:0-2896 GCA_039804245.1 Bacteroidota bacterium | reverse complement strand
CACGGAGCACAGTTTCTGGCACTCGAACTAACCCGAATGCTCGTCAGGGATCTCGGAATCGGAGTACAGGTTATCCTGCTCGGAGACGGAGAACTGAAAGGACGGTTCGAAGCTGTTACCGACGTACACTGCACAGACCCTCAGAATCCCGCAGAGTCAATCCGGCATATCCTCCACGATCTGAGAACTCATGGATATACGCGGGCCATTGTAAATACTACTGTTTCAGGATGGGTGCTTCCTGCGATGAAGCAACAGGGTATGGAGTGTGTAAGCCTGGTACACGAATTGCCACAGCTCATCAGAGAGCACGGCATTGAAAATTGCGGCCGTGATATTTCAGATTCGGCAGACCGAATAGTGTTTCCTTCAGAAGTAGTCAAAACCGGCTTTCTGGAATTCTGCTCCATTGATGAAAACAAGGTACGTATCCGTCCGCAGGGACTCATCCGAATGAATAAATGGAGGTACCATCGGGAAGAGGCGAGAGCAAGAATACTGAGTTCTCTGAACTTGAGTCCTGATGTCAATCTGGTACTGAACGTTGCCTACGCCGACAAAAGGAAAGGCGTGGATTTGTTCGTTGAAATAGCCCGGGAGGTGGTATCCCGTAATAAGAATACCGTATTTGTCTGGGTTGGACACATTGATTTCAGAATTGAAAATGAAATAAAAGCCTCGGTAACAAAATACGGCCTGGAAAATGTCGTCAGGTTCATTCCATTCACCCATGAGATTACGCTGTGGTTTTCAGCTGCCGATATTTTTGCACTGACCTCACGGGAAGACCCCTTCCCTAATGTAGTGATTGACTCATTCAATACAGGTGTTCCGGTGATAGCGTTTGAAAATAGCGGAGGCGCAGGAATGCTGATCCAAAAAACAGGTGGTATTACTGTACCAGGAAATGATACCATTGCCTTTGCCGAAGCCATATTAAATCTGACAAAAAATTCATCGCTCCGGGCAGCGCTGGGCAGTGCTGCGCAGGAATACTCCGATATACACTGGTCATTCAGGCAGTACAGTTTTTTTGTTTGCGAAGAGGTCGGACTGAAATTGCCGAAAATATCCGTTGTGATTCCCAATTTCAACTACGGTCATTATCTGAAAGGCCGGCTGGAGTCCATCATTTCTCAAACAAGGGCTATATTCGAAATAATTCTGCTGGATGATGCATCAACAGACAACAGTCTTGAGGTTTTGTACGACTGGATGGAGCACCAGAATGTCGAAATCAGGATTATCAACAGTGAAAAAAATTCGGGCTCAGTATTTACCCAGTGGAAAAAGGGAATAGAAGCAGCTTCCGGTGAATACGTATGGATTGCGGAGGCCGACGACTTGTGTGAGCCTGATTTTCTGGAAACCGTACTCACTCCAATGCTCGCTGACCAGTCTGTTGTGCTCAGTTACTGCGAAAGTAAACAAACTGACAGTTCAGGAGCACTACTGGCACTGGACTATGACTATTATCTCAGGAACGTATCAGATACGCTTTGGGCAAAAGACCGGGTATCTGATGGCTCTTCGGAAGTTGCAGAGGCACTTGCCGTGCTGAATTCCATACCCAATGTGAGTGCAGTACTTTTCAGAAGAGATAAACTCCTTGAAGTGGCAACTCAGCATTCGGAGGAAATTGGTGCCTTTAAAATGGCTGCCGACTACGCACTATATGTTCGTTTGCTGGGAAAGGGGAAAGTGGCATACAGCCGCAAAAGCTCGAATATACACAGAAGGCATCAGGATAGTGTGACGGCCACGAATCAGGGCCAGGCGTTGTTTGATGAAATAGTCAGCATACAGGACTGGGTGACCGAAAGGTATCCGGTCAGCAGATCAACCCGGAAAAAAATAGATGACTACCGGAATCAGCTCCGAAATACCATGCTGGGTCCCCAATTGGTCAATCCATAAAGCTCTACTTCGTTATGCCTGTCAATATAGCTGAAACAAAAAAAGAAGCACTAGACTTCCTGCACAGAATTACAAGCCTTTCCCAAACAGAGATTGTCGAAATGTCCATGGACAATCAGGAGCACTGGAAAATCAGAGATGGTGCATTGTCACACCGAACAAATGGCTTTTTCAGTGTCGCTGGTCTGACAAATTCAAAAACGGAGGAGGAGCGTCTGATGTTGCTGCAGCCTCAAAGTGCCATCACAGGTATTCTGTTCTGCCAGAATAACCACAAAACCTACCTGTTGCTACAGGCAAGAGTGGAACCCGGCAACATTGGAATAGGTCAATATGGCCCCACGATTCAGTCAACCCCCGCCAATTACCTGCGTTGGCATGGCGGAAGTGCAACGCCCTATGTAGAGTATTTTAATACGCATAATTGTGTCGTGGAACCTGTAGCTGTCAGTTCTCAACTTGATATTGGCAGAAGATACTACCAGAAAATCAAAACGCTCATGTATGTCAGGGCTCCGCACCTGCTTGAATGTACCCAACACATGATCTGGGTTTCACTCGATGCACTCTCTGATATGGCCTCCATTGATCATGTACTTAATACCGATCTGAGATCCATGTCGGCAGTCATGAACTGGGACGATACCGTTCCGGCAGAAGGGTTGGAGACTCCTTTAAATGATTCTGGTATTTTCAATTATTATCTGAACAGCATAAAATCAGGGCAGAGTAGCTGGCATATAACCCCCCTCGAAAAACTGAAGGGATGGAATATCTCCGGAACGGGAATAATATCCAAAAATGACGAGCTGGTATCTGTAAAGTTATACCGGACTACCTGTCTGACAAGAGAGGTGAGCTCCTGGGTGCAACCCCTTATGATCGCGCCGGGCAAGGGAGCCGTTTCACTGTTTTTTCGGGAGACTCCTTCAGGGAGGGAGTATCTGCTGAGTGTGATGTCGGAAGAGGGTATTTCGGG
>JBDLWO010000290.1:0-5026 GCA_039804245.1 Bacteroidota bacterium | reverse complement strand
CGAACGCCACAGCCTGGAAAAGATAAAGACAATAGGGGATGCCTATATGTGCGCAGGCGGACTGCCTGTTGTAAACGACACACACCCGTCTGATGCTGTCCGAGCCGCTTTCGAAATGATTTCATGGCTCGAAACCAGAAACAGAAATAACCCGAACGCACTCCTCCGGGAAATGCGTATCGGTATTCACACCGGCCCGGTCGTTGCCGGTGTTATCGGTAAAAATAAATTCGCCTACGATATCTGGGGTGATGCCGTTAACCTCGCAGCGCGACTGGAAGAACACGGCGAACACGGAAAAGTAAATGTTTCAGGCGCTACCGCCGAAGCAGTCAGACACCTTTACCACGTAGAACGCCGGGGCTCTTTCTCCGTACATAACAAGGGTGAAGTGGAGATGTTTTTCGTTCGAAATAAAGGTAAATAATATGAAAACCTACCGTATCGCACGCCCATACGCAGCATTCATCCTTGTGGGTGCTCCGCTTCTGACAGCTATTTTTGGCTGGATGCTCATTCAGCCACTCCTGCCCGGACCCCTCGACCCGTTTCTCGCGGAAACATTCTGGCTTTTTGGACCCATGGCAGCAGCATTGGTTCTGACCGGCATAGCGGCTATTGTAGATGTGTTCAATGGCCGTTTTGTCATTGACGAAGACAGGGTCTATGCTGTGAGTGTAATCTTCCGCCGCGAACTGATGTTCAATGAAATTCTGGGATTTACTGTGGATGACCGCTATATCACCATTAAACCCGCATACCGAAACCGTAAAAAGATAAAAATCAGTCGGTATTACGCCGATAGCCACGAAATCATTCAGTGGCTCGCTGATCGCTACCCCGACCTGGACCTGGAAAGTGCCACACAGGAAGACGAGGATATCATCAGTATCAGCCCGGGATGGTCGCAGGAAGAACGCGAAACCAGGCTCGGAAAAGCCGTACAGGTGGTCCGGGTACTGAATATCACCGCTATCATATCAGCAATATGGTATTTTTTCATTCCGGCTATGCGAGAATGGGCGCTTTCAGTTGTAATACTCACTCCACTGGCAGCCCTGGTGGCGGTAAAGTGGTCGGGCGGACTGATTCGCTATAACGAAAGAAAATACAGTGTTCTCCCTCATGTGTTTTTCGCGCTGCTTTTCCCCTGTATGAGTATCTGCCTGCGCTCGATTTTTGACTACGAACTGATCGAATATGGCAATGCATGGCGTGTGGTGTTGCCGGTATTGGGAGTACTGCTGACCGTCGTTTTCTCCGGCAAATCCGGATTCCGGTTCAGCAGGCCTGTCCATTATGTGGAAGCCGCTGTGATCGCGGCTTTTTTTCTGGCATACAGCTATGGTACCGTCACTGCCCTGAATGCAGCTTTCGACCGGTCTGTGCCGGTGGAGTACCGGGCCGTTGTGACAGGAAAACGTATCAGTAGCGGAAAAACCACCTCGTATTACCTCGAACTTTCACCCTGGGGGCCCCGTACAGAAAAAAAGGAGGTTTTTGTATCATCCGATCAGTACGAGGAGTATGATGAAGGGGAAGAACTGACTGTTTTAACCCAAAAAGGTTTTTTCGGTATTCAGTGGTTCTATATGAAGTAAGTACAACCTCCTGACGAACATCACCCGGAGTTATAACCACCGTCATAAGGCAGCAGTTGTTTCATCTGCAATTTTGCAGTGCGAATCACCAAACTGCACTGCTCTATGAAAAAGATACTTGTCCCCGTTGACTTCTCCGAAAACGCCGAAAATGCCCTCTTTACAGCCGCCGAAATAGCCCGAAAAGGCGGCGCGGTACTTGAATTGCTTCACGTTAATATAGCCTCTGTTTATGCTGCCCCGTTATCGGAGTTTTCCCCGGCATCCGGCTATACCATTGAAGATAATAACTATGATGAAAGCGCCGGAGCAGGTCTCGAACGCATCAAAAATGAATTGCTGGGTAATCCGGAATATGCCGGCCTGAACATTCAGACTCGCGTTGGCGACGGTTATCTGCACAGTACGATTAGGAATGTAGCCGAAGAAGACAGTGTTGATCTGGTTGTCATGGGAACCAGGGGCGCTTCAGGTCTGAATGAATTCCTGCTGGGATCCAATACTGAAAAGGTTATCCGCACAGCCCCCTGCCCGGTTCTTGCCGTTCCTGCAGGTGCAGAAAAATTCAGCCCGAAAACGGTATTGCTGCCCACTACACTGAAAGATGATCAACTCACCACATTCCGCTTTCTGGCAGAATGGCAGAGGGTCTTCGAATTCACCGTGCAAGTACTGTACATGAATAACCCGTCAGCGCTGGAGACAGACTCCTCCGCAGAAGATCTGAAAAATACCCTGGCCCAAAAGGCTGGCCTCCATGCGTCCGAAGCGATCATTACCACAGAATCCTTCTTTGAGGATACTACTATTCTCGGATTCTCGGATCAGGTAAAAGCCGATCTGATTGTGATGGCAACACACCAGCGTAAAGGAATCTCTCACGTGGTATTTGGCAGTATCACGGAAGACACCGTCAACCACTCCCATGTACCAGTACTCGCGGTGCCGGTCAGCTGGACTGTCGCATAACAAGGCACTTAATTATAAAATAAAAAACCGGTTTATGCCGGCTCCGGAATCGGAGCCAGTGTAAACCGGTTTTTTATTGGAGAAATCCACGTCATTACTACCACTTGATTTAGGCACTTTTGCTGCCGAAGAATGGGGTGAGGCTCATTGTTCCCGGAAACAGATGTCCAATTTACCCGATCCCCTCAACTACACCACAGCGGAGTTTATCACGGAACAGGCGAAAGAAATCTCTTCTTCGCTGATGGTAAGCGGGGGCGCGATGCGCAGCGTATGGCTGTTGAAAAGAAACCAGTCGGTAATTACTCCCTCGTTCAGACAGTGCCTGATTATTTTTTGTACACACTCAAAAGAGCCGACGTCAACACCCAACCACAGTCCCGCCTGACGGATTTCCCTGATTTCCGGATGATTCAGCTGCCTGCTGAACAGGTCGCCCTTATGCCTGGCAAGACCAACCAGATCAGTATCCAGAAGTACTTCAACCGTTGCCAGTCCGGCAGCAGCTGACACCGGATGACCACCAAATGTGGTGATATGTCCCAGCACAGGATCGTGTGTAAGCAATTGCATCAATTCCCTTCGGGCAATAAATGTGCCGAGCGGCATACCGCCGCCCAACCCCTTCGCCAGCAGGAGAATATCAGGTACAATTCCGTATTGCTCAAAGGCAAACAGGGTACCTGTCCGGCCCATTCCGGCCTGAATTTCATCGAGAACAAGCAGTGCGCCCGTTTCATCACAACGCTGACGCAATGCGCGAAGCCATCCGGCATCTGGCGGAATGACCCCGGCTTCTCCCTGCACCGTTTCAACAATGACCGCAGCAACCCGGTCGTCAATTATACCGAAATCATCCGTTTCATTGAAATTGATATGATACACACCCGGCAGAAGCGGGAGGAAAGCCCGCGTAAAATCGTCGGGCGACATCAGGCTGGCAGCGCCCTGCGTACTGCCGTGGTAAGCATTCCGGCAAGCCACAAAATGCGGCCGGCCCGTGGCACGCTTGGCCAGTTTCATCGCTCCTTCCGTGGCTTCAGCTCCCGAATTGACGAAATACACGGAATCCAGTCCGGGTAATACGGAGGCAAGCCGTTCGGCCAGTTTTACCTGAGGAGCCAGCACATATTCTCCGTAAACCAGCGTATGCCAGTACTGATTTGTCTGGCGTTGTACCGCCTCGAGCACACGCGGATGCCGGTGCCCCAGCACACTGGGACCTATACCGGCAATCAGGTCGAGATATTTTTTGCCGGATACATCATGCAACCAGCAACCACTGGCCGATTCAATTTCAAGGGCAAGCGGAGCAGGTGAAGTCTGGGCAACATGTTGCAAAAAAAGGGCGCGCTGGGAAGCATAATGCATAAAACCGGTTTTTTGCACAAAGTTAATATTTTGCTGATTCCATAATTTGGATACATATTTGCCCCGGCGCGGAAACAAGTTATATCAAAGACGCGTTTTAATCTCCGTATCTATGACAGCAAGGACACTCATTGCGCGCGATATCCCGCCCCTGACAACGGAGCATACCGGCAGAGATGCTTTTCATCTGCTCAGTGATTTTCATGTGAAGCACCTGCCTGTTGTAAGAGACGGGAAACTGTTGGGTATTTTATCGGAAGAAGATGTGTTTAATCACAATATTTCGGATCCGATCGGAACCTATGATCTGAATCACCTCCGAAAAGCTGCCGTACTCGAAGACGAGCATCTGTTTGGCGTCATACGACTGATGGGAGAACAACGGCTCACGCTCATTCCTGTTATCGATCCAGAAAGCAACTACCTAGGAGTAATCGCCCAAAACGACCTGCTCCGCTACTTCTCTCACACAGCATCTTTTACTGGTGAAGGCGCTATTCTGGTGCTTGAAATGCCCGGGAGAGACTACTCCCTTGGAAATATTGCACGAATTATTGAGGATGAAGGGATCAAAATACTGAACTTGTTTGTCACTTCAGAGCCCGATCACGACAGTATGGAATTGACGATGAAACTGGACCGAACAGATATTTCCCGTGCCATAGCATCACTCGAACGGCATGACTACCGTATCAGAGAAACCTTTGGAGAACTGGAAAAGGCCAATATGATGCGTGAACGGTACGATGCTCTGATGTACTACCTGAATATCTGATTACTTACTCTCCGGACCAGATTTTTCCGGAAAGGAAAAAAGAAATCTGAACCAGATTTGAGTCGTTTTGCTCCTTAATAACGACAAAAAGCCCTTTTTTTAGCAAAAAATAGTCTAACTTCAAAATTCCGGGGCAAAAGCCCGTACGGAACGGATTCTTTTTTGGAATTTTGGCAGAGAAAATCAGTCTTGTCTGAAACTGTTAACCAAACTTCTTATTCTCATGACAAAAACGATAACACTCAGAAACATGCTGCTCGCCCTCATGCTCGCAGCCGGTTTCCAGGTATCTTTTGCTCAAACCCCGTTC
>JBDLWO010000289.1:0-6765 GCA_039804245.1 Bacteroidota bacterium | reverse complement strand
AATCCGGGGGGCGGTGTTTATATCAACAACAGTACCGGCGCCACCGGTTCCATCATCTACACCTCTCCTGCTCCACTGCAGCTGACATCCGTCACTACCGTGATCACCTGCAATGTGCCGGAAGCATCCATCACGCCATCGGCCAACTTTATGGTTGAATCGTGGAACTGGACTGGCCCAGGGGGCTTCAGTACATCCGACAGAGTGGTTCTGACAACCATCCCCGGTGTTTATGTACTTACTGCCACCGATACAAACGGATGTACAGCCACCACTGTTGCCACCATTATTGCTGATACCACAGCCGCGAACTCAACCATTTTGCCCGGTACTGCCATTATTTGTACGGGAGATTGCATTAATCTGTCGCCTGCGGGTATTTACACCTTTTCACCCAACGAGATTTGTGATCCGGGAACCTATACCATTACCGTGACAAATGGAAGCAACGGATGCACAGCAACAAGTTCCATTGTAATCACCGAACCGGCACCCATCCTGTTTAACGCCACGATCACGGACGAATCGGTACCCGGCGCCTCGAACGGCGCCATTACAATCAATTTTACCGGAGGCACACCTGTCTCATATCAATGGAGCAATGGCGCCAACACCCCGAATCTGACCGGGTTGAGCGCCGGCGTTTATACGCTGATCGTCACCGATCTGACGAACGGCTGTTCTGATATTCTCACCTTTGAAGTGGGCGTGGGCATATCGGCTACCGGCGAGATACCGGGGCTTGTGGAGTGCAGCCTTTCACCCAATCCGGCAGCAGGGAAAAGTACACTCACACTTTTATTCGAGCGTGCCATACCTGTTGGTCTGCAGCTGACAGACGGAACCGGGCGCATCCTTCGCAGCTACCCCGCCGTTGAAACTGCGGAGCTGAGGCAGCACATTGACCTCACCGGACTTGTGCCGGGTGTATATATGCTGATTGTATCTGCTGACGGACAGAGAAAGAGCCTTGCTCTGGTAGTTGGAGACTGACAGTCAGCAATTTACAGGAAGGGCGACAGGGATTTTACAAGGATGTTGAGAGTACATACACCAGATATACAATATCCTGGTTATTCAGTCCCATGCGATTGCCCGTCTGGCGGATCAGCGTGGGCAGCGTTTTCTCCGGGTTATTGCCGAGGCCTTCAAATATCAGCTGGCTTCCCTTGTGCCATCGGGCCCACTCCGGGTGCTCCCTGTCGTATTTGCCTGCTTCCATCTCGCTCCAGAACTTGTCGAGAGCGAGCGACAGATCGGATTGCCGGGGCTTGAGCGTATCACGGAATTCGATAATCCTGTCTTCCTTTTCGGTCGGGCTGGCAGCCCCTGCGAACAGTTCGAGCCACTGCATCAGCAGTTCTCCGTAATACCAGCACGCTTTTTCGCGACTGAACCCTGCTGCTCCGGCAATGGTCGTGAAAAGACGCAGCGTGTCGAACATGGCATCGCCGTACGTGAACCCGGGGGTGGCTATACGATCGAGCACCACCCTGGTGCCAATATGGAAGTGTTCTTCTACCCATACGAGCACCTCCTCACCCCCGTACTGTGCGGCATCGGGCTGCCAGGAAATCTCCTGCCAGTTGCCGCGATCGCGCATCCAGCCTTCGAAGGCAGGCCGGAGCAGATCGTCTATCCACGCATCATCCCCGCGCATGCGTATGCGTATGAGGGGGCCGTCCTCCTGCTCGTGCCGGGAGAAGAAAGCCCTGGCGCCTTTGGTGGGCCATATGTATTGTTCGAGGAAAGGTTTCAGCGCCCGGGCGAGGAACACATCGGGCGATTCGGCGGGGCGGAATTCAACAGAAAAGTACATAAGAACAGGACAGGTCACCCCCGGATACCGGTTTCTATGACCTCTTTGATACTCGGATAAACATTTGACTCGGTGCGCAGCCATTCGGCCGGGTTGACCCAGCGTATTTCAGTGATGTCTTCTTCCGTTTGCGGAGTGAGTACATTATCGGAAGTCTGCATACGGTACCACCAGGTTTTTTTGAGGATTCGCTCACCTTTAAGTACATACGTGTGCCAGGTGAACATCAGAAAATCGCCCAATTGCAGATTTTGCAAACCGGTTTCTTCCATAACCTCCCGCACGGCAGTTTCTTCCGGGGTTTCACCGGGATCAATCTTGCCCTTGGGAATATCCCAGGAGCCACGCCGGAAGAAAACAAGCAAAAGGTCGTTTTCGTTCAGTACATATCCGCCTGCAGCCTCCAATATTTTAAAACATGCCTGAAAATCGGTCCATAACGCGTCTACATCGGGTGAAATAATAGTGACAGACTTCACATCGCGGTTTTTGTCGAGCAGGTCGAGAAACTGCTTGATCTGCTTCTTTTTACCCTGATAATGGCCGACATAATTCAATTTGTCAGGAAAAATACCCATTTCAGCAGAAACAGCCGGTGTAGTCAGGAAAACCGGAACTCCGTTCACATAGATTTTATACTTTTGCTGCCCCATAGTGCGGTTTGCGTCTGTTTTGTGACGCGAATAGGGCACAATGTTAACAACTCCATCGTTCACGAAAGATATTTTTTGGGGTCATGCAAGCTGAGGTAGCACGTAAATTACTGGAAATCAAGGCAATAAAACTTAGCCCTTCCGATCCTTTCACCTGGGCTTCGGGTATGCAGTCGCCCATTTACTGCGATAATCGCGTTTCACTCTCCCACCCTGATGTTCGTATGTTCATCAAGCAGTGTCTCGCGGAGCGGGCGGAAGAGTTTGGTCCGTTCGACGTGGTAGCCGGGGTGGCTACCGCCGGCATCCCCCATGGCGCCCTGCTGGCTGATGCCATGCACAAGCCATTTATATATGTACGCAGCTCTGCCAAAGACCACGGCCGCCGCAACCAGATTGAAGGAGAACTGGCGCCCGGCGACCGGGTACTGGTTGTGGAAGACCTGATCAGTACCGGAGGAAGCTGTCTGGCTGCAGTGGAAGCCCTGCAGGAGGCGAGTGCGGAGGTAGTGGGCGTACTCGCCATTTTCCAGTATGGCTTTGAAAAAGCTGTGAACGCCTTTACCGACAAACATATCCATTTCCGGACGCTGACCAACTATGACGCCCTGATCACAGAGGCCGTGAGTATGGGATATGTTTCACCCGACGAACTCGAAACACTGAAAAAGTGGCGTGAAAACCCCGAAGGCTGGGGTGCACTCTATGTATAAAAATCCCGTCATAATACGCTTTAACCTCGGATAACTTCACAACCATGCAAATCATTACAGCCGACTCGGAATCCTTCCTCAGAAAATACCTCGATAACGCCAGTCCCACCGGTTTTGAAGCATCCGGTCAGAAACTCTGGCTTGAGTACCTGCGCCCGTATATAGACGACTGGAGCCTCGACAACTATGGCACTGCCTATGGCATCATCAATCCGGGCCAGGATTACAAGGTGGTAATTGAGGGCCACGCAGACGAAATTTCGTGGTTTGTCAACCATATCACCGACGATGGTTTCCTGCACGTCATACGAAACGGGGGCAGTGATTTCCAGATAGCGCCGTCCATGCGCGTGTGGGTACACCTGCGCGGAGGAGGTAAAATTGAAGGCGTTTTCGGCTGGCCGGCTGTGCATACACGCACCGACAAGGATGCCACCCTGGCGCCAGCCCTCGATAACATCACCATAGATGTGGGAGCAAAAGACAAGGATGAAGTACTTGGTATGGGGATTCACGTGGGTTGTGTTGTAACCTTCCAGGACTCCTTCATGGTACTCAACAACCGCTATTACACCGGAAGAGCGCTGGATAACAGAATGGGCGGATTTTGCATTGCGGAAGTTGCACGCCTGCTGAAGCAAAATAATATAAAGCTGCCCTACAGCCTGTATATCGTTAATTCGGTGCAGGAAGAGGTGGGACTCCGTGGAGCCGAGATGGTGACCCAGTCCATACGCCCGAATGTAGCGATTGTGACAGATGTAACGCACGACACGCATACGCCCCTTATCAATGTCAAGAAACACGGGGATGTTCGCAGCGGCAACGGTCCTACCGTAACCTATGCACCGGCTGTACACCAGAAACTGCTCGATCTGATTGTAGAAACGGCCAGCGAGTACGAGATACCATTCCAGCGCGAAGCTGCCAGCAGAGTTACCGGCACCGATACCGATGCCTTTGCATACAGCAACGGCGGGGTTCCCTCGGCGCTCATTTCACTCCCTTTGCGTTACATGCACACCACGGTTGAAATGGCACACAAAGACGATGTGAACAACCTGATTCGCCTCATTTACATGAGTCTGCAGAAAATTCAGGATAAACACGATTTCAGGTATTTCACCAAACTGGATTAAGAGCCGTAATTAATATGCAGTACGCCGCCTGCCAGGTTTCGATAGCGCCCATGCGCGCGCACCCGTCCGACAAAAGCGAGATGGTTTCGCAATTGCTTTTCGGTGAGGCGGTAGAGATACAGGACTCCAAAGATACCTGGAGAATGGTTTCCTGCGCGTGGGACGGTTATGCCGGCTGGGTGGATGCCAAACAGCTCACCCCGCTCTCCGAAGAGGAATTCAACGCTTGCCAGCAACATCAGACCCTCAGCCTGTCACTGGTAGAGGGTCTGATGGCTTCCGACCATTTTGTACCCCTCACCATGGGCGCCGTTTTACCCCGCTACGATGGTCTGAAGTGCTCCCTGGGAGGACAATCGTACCAGTTTTCGGGACCAGTGGTTACACCGGGGCCACAGCAACTGGGGATCAAGTGGATAGTCAAAATAGCCCGGAGATACCTCAACGCGCCCTATCTGTGGGGCGGAAAGTCACCTTTTGGAATTGACTGTTCCGGTTTCACCCAGATGGTGTTCAAAACTGCGGGAATCAGGCTGTTCAGAGATGCAAACCAACAGGTAGTACAGGGTCGCGCCATTGATTTTGCGGAGCAGTGTCAGTCGGGTGATCTGGCCTTCTTCGACAATGGCAGAGGGCACATCACCCATGTCGGGATTATCCTGCCTGAATGTCACATCATACACGCGAGCGGCAAGGTACGAATAGACAAACTCGATCATTTCGGCATATTTAACAGCGAACAGAACCGATACACACATCAGCTGCGCATCATCAAGCGTTTACTTCCCGATGAACCCGAGGAAAGCCAGTCGAAGGATGAAACTGAAAGAAATGACGTGGATTCAACCACCCAGTCGGTATTATTCGGTTGAATGAAAAAGACACTCTACATTGCCTGCTGTCTGCTGTGCACAGCGACAGTCGTTGTGTCGCAGGAACCCGACACATCCATTGCGCGTCCCTCGCGCCTTAGAAATTTCATCGGGACGTATCCCACACCACGCACGGCAGCGCTGTGCGGCATCATTCCGGGCGGCGGACAGGCTTATAACCGCAAGTGGTGGAAAATACCCATTGTGTACGGTGCAATCGGAGGCGTTGGCTACTGGGCCATTACCACCCGGCAGCAATACAACGCACTGCGCGACAACTACAAGTGGCTGGTTGACGGAGATATATCAACCAATCCCACAGAAGCGCCCTACAAAAATATGAATGCGACCCAGATGAAAGGGTACCGCGATGTATTCCGGAGCAATTCGGAGAAACGGTTTTTGTGGCTGGGCGTTACATACTTATTATCTGTGACTGATGCCTTTGTTGACGCGCATCTTGCCAGTTTCGATGTATCGGATGATCTGTCATTCCGGCTTGTACCTGACATACAGTCAGTCCCGACGGGAATTGGCCCGTCGTTTGGGATAGGGTTACGCGTGGGTTTTGTATCTTCCCGCGCTAAAACCATTCCAACGTGTCCCTGATAGATAGCGAAAACGACAGCCTTGAGCTCACCCGCAAGCACCTGACAGAAAGCCTGCGCTTTCCGTTGGCGGTGGTGCTGTTTCTGTGGATTGTATATATATGGCAGGAGCTTGATGGTTTCGATCCGGGATTGTACGGGATCATGTCGAGGCGTCTGTGGGGTATCAGGGGCATTGTCACCGGTCCGCTGGTACATGGAAGCTGGGGGCACCTGATATCCAACACAGTTCCGCTTTTTGTACTCACCTTCCTTACTTTCTATTTCTACCGGAAAATTGCGGCTCAGGCATTCTGGCTGATTTATTTTCTGACGGGTATATCAGTATGGTTGTTTGCCCGGCCCGTTTCGCACATAGGGGCCAGCGGAGTAGTTTACGGCCTGGTAGCCTTCATATTCTGGAACGGCATTTTCAGGCGCAGTGTGCGGTCCATCATACTGGCAGCGCTGGTCATGCTGTTGTACAGTGGCATGTTTATGGGAGTACTGCCAGATCAGGAAGGCGTATCGTGGGAGAGCCACCTGCTGGGAAGCCTCGTTGGCATATTCGTGGCCTACCTGTTCAAGTCGGAGCTGGAAGACGAAGAGTTCCGGGAAAATCCGGATCCGTTTGCTGCTGACCGGGAGGTGGAGAAACAGCCCTTTCTGCCGCCCGGAATTTTTGACAAGACCAAGGCACAACGGGCGTGGGAAGCTGCTGAAGAGGAGCGTCTTCGCAGAGAAAAAGATGATTTTTGGAGTGGTTTCTGGTTCAGAAATAACACCTGAAAGAAACAATTTCAAAATTACTCTTTGCATTCCCGCCTATTAGCTATATTTGCGCGCTTTTTTCGGAGGGTCTGCCAATGGGCAAACCCCGATTTTCGTTATATCATAACCTGAACATCTACTCCTTTTCGGTATGCAAAGCAAAGGCGTTGTACGATTTTTCCTGATTGCGCTGACGATAGTGTGTCTTTAC
>JBDLWO010000288.1:0-3059 GCA_039804245.1 Bacteroidota bacterium | reverse complement strand
GCATCCACCTGAAGGCCGACATAATGGGTGCGCATTTTGTCAGTCAGAGGGGACAGAACCGGGTATTCCCTTCGTTTGCCGGTAAAATGTGACCACGAAAAACTTGTTTGAGAACAGGAGTCTGTCCATCGCAACAACAGGAGAAGACCAATAAAGATATATCTCATTAAATGGGGTTAGTATCTCTTCAGGATGATTTGTGAGTGAAAATTGAAACCTGTGAGTTAACACCTTCACTCACACTGTCACCACCACTTTCCCCACCGTTTTGCCCGTCTGGAAAAGTCGGACGGCATCTGGCAATTCTTCGAAGGGGAATACATGCCCCACGTGTGGCGCTTCAAGATTCAGTGCTTCCAGCTCTTTCAGCAACTGATGCAGCAACCATGCCCGTTCGTAGAGCCAGATCAGATTGAATCCGAGCACACCGCGGTTTTTTTCGGGCAGAATCTGGGGGTCAATTTTCGGTCTCTGAAGCCATAGTTTCAGCATATGCCATTTATTGGGCTTGTCGCCCGGGGCTGCATATCTTGCCGAACCGAACACAATGACGCGTCCCATGGGCGCCAGCATTTTAAAGGGAATCATGAAGTAATCGCCACCCACACTATCCATGACCAGTTCCAGAGGACGATCGCCGAGAGCAGCTTTCAACTCATCCCTGAAGTTTTTACCCCTGACAAGGACTTTGTCATATCCCTTGTCGAGCGCAAAATTCACCTTGCTCTCACCGCCAACGGTACCGATTGTGTAGCAGTTGTAGGCCCGGGCAATCTGTATGGCCTGAAGCCCTACACCACCGGCTGCACTGTGAATCAGCACGGTCTGGTTTTTTTGCATGGCCCCGAGGTACACCATACCATAATACGCCGTCAAAGTTTGAACCAAATAAGCCGCGCCCTGTTCAAAGTTCCAGTCCTGTGGCAGAGGAATGGCATATCGGGCATCAATGTTCAGCTGTGTTGTATAGGCGCCAAAACGCGTCACACCCATTACACGGTCGCCCGGTTTGAGGTGTGTGACATCCTGTCCGACCTGTTCCACAATGCCGGCATACTCCAGTCCGGGCGTGAATGCACCTTTCGGAGTGGCGCCGTATAATCCCCAGATGGCGAAAACATCGGCGAAGTTCAGTCCGATGGCTTTCACTGAAATACTGACCTCGTCTGATTTGGGTGCAGGCAGCTCAAATTCCGTTGCACGCATATTGGCCAGGTTACCGGCCTCCAGTGTATATCGTTTTGGCATGGCGATTCACATTTTAGGGCTCAAGATTGATATTTTCCCGCAAACTTACAGCATCTTTGCGGCCCGAACTGAAGTTCATCCGGAATATCCGGTTCATCACACGAATAAAGGGATAAAATCCATTCAGATATGGCTTACGAATTCAAACTTCCTTCTCTCGGCGACGGTGTCAGCGGTAAAGTAACTGATATCCTGGTCAAACCCGGCGACAAGGTCAGCAAGGACCAGGTGGTGCTTGTTGTTGGTACCGACA
Organism: Bacteroidota bacterium; assembly: GCA_039804245.1. Classification (GTDB taxonomy): domain Bacteria; phylum Bacteroidota; class Bacteroidia; order Chitinophagales; family Saprospiraceae; genus M3007. The sequence goes on along the minus strand of JBDLWO010000288.1, from coordinate 1,558 downwards.
AGGTGGACGCTGAAATGCCCGTTGACGTTGACGGCGTTGTCGAAGAGGTGCTCGTAAAGAAAGGCGATGAAGTAACTGAAGGCACACCCGTACTGCGCCTGCAAACCAGCGATGCTGCTCCGGCTGCCCCTGCCCCCGCTCCGGCGGTTGCTCCGGTTCCAGCTACGGCACCCGCCCCGGCAGCTCCGGCAGCTGCTGCCGCCGCTCCGGCGCCAGCGCCAGAAAAGGCTGCTTCAACACCCGGTTCACTGCGCGTATCTCCGCTTGCACGCAAGCGTGCCAAGGAATTCGGTGTCAATCTGTCTGATGTTCGTCCGGCCGATGGATCAGGTCGTATTTCATACAAAGACGTGGTGGATTTCGTGAAAAGAAAGGTGGATTCCGGTGGTGGATCAGTATCCGGCGCCATGGCCCGCAAACCACTTCCCGACTTCAGCAAATTCGGTGAAACCGAGCGCAAGGCACAGGGTAATGTGGCCATCAAGACGGTGGAAGCCATGTCATACGCCAAACAGACCATCCCGCATGCCTGGATTTCCGAGAAAATTGATATCACCAAAATTGAAGCGCTGAGACAGCAATACAAAGACCAGGTAAAGGCAGCTGGTGGAAGTCTCACCATGACCGCCATTATTGCCAAGGCGGTATCCGTTGTGCTCCGCAAACTCCCGATCTTCAATACCAGTCTCGACGCAGATACCAACGAGGTGATTTACAAGAAGTATATCAACATTGGTATTGCCGTTGATACGCCCAACGGACTCTTTGTTCCCAATATCAAAAATGTGGACAAAAAGGGTCTCACGGAAGTGGCTGTTGATCTGGCAGACATCACCGGCCGTACCAAGGCAGGCAAAATTGCCATGGCCGATATACAGGGTGGCACGTTTACAATTTCCAACATTGGTGGAATCGGCGGCACCAATATGCTCTCTATTGTCAACTGGCCCGAAACAGCTATTCTCAGCGTGGTGGCTGCTCAGATGGAGCCAGTCTGGCAGGAATCAACCAAATCTTTCGAGCCGCGTCTGATGATGCCCGTTACGATTGGCTGGGATCACCGCGTCATTAATGGCGGAGATGCTGCCCGTTTCGTTGTCGAACTCAAAAATATCATTGAAGAGCCATTCCTCGGATGGTTGTAATCTGAATCCCAAACAGCTATTGTCATGTTCGAAAGTCTAAGCGATCGCCTCGAATCGGCGTTTAAGGTAGTCACCGGCAAGCATAAAATCACTGAGCTCAACGTTGCGGAGAGCGTCAAGGAGATACGACGTGCGCTGGTTGCAGCCGACGTGAACTACAAGATCGCCAAAGAGTTCACCGATAATGTACGTGAGAAAGCTCTGGGCAAGGAAAACGTCCTGAAAAACGTTAATCCGGGCCAGTTGATGGTCAAAATTGTCCAGGATGAGCTGACGGAACTCATGGGTGGCCAGAGCGTTGGTATCAACGTAAAGGGTAGTCCGGCCGTGGTGCTGATCGCAGGTCTGCAGGGTTCAGGTAAAACGACTTTCAGCGGCAAACTGGCCAAGTTCCTCAAGGAACAGCGCAAGCT
>JBDLWO010000287.1:0-20864 GCA_039804245.1 Bacteroidota bacterium | reverse complement strand
TGTTACCAGTTGATACCCGTGGAGATGTGCGTCTCCATCTGTGGGTAGTGCTCCAGCCGTTACTGTCGGCGTCGGCCGATGAAATAAAGCAGATTGTGGCCTCGATCCGGTCGCAATACTCAGAAAATCCTGCCGTGGTGTACCCTGACAAACCTGAGATCTGGTTTTATCTTGAAACGGGCCTCCTTTCAGGTATTTCGGAGAATATTGCAGGGCGCGACGTGGCGCGTTTATTAATTGACGGTGTTGATGCAGATGAATTATGGAGACGAATAAGGAATACGTATCAGAGAAACAGGCTAGTGTTGGTCAGACTGACAAATCTACTGGACAACTATGGAATTTACCAGGTAGTCGCTCACCTGACTGGTGATGGTGCTATACCCTGGACAGAACTGGAAGCATTGCTGGAGGAATACGGAAACGATGAAAAATCATCTGGCATTATACTGCATCGGGCCCTTCAGTTGCTCGTAACAAGAGGAAACAGAGACAGAAAGATGATTGTCGGATGGATTCGTGAAGAAACAGGCGTGGCGGCACCCGCAATACCTGGAGGCGAATCAGAACCGGATGAACCAGCTTCTGTCTGGAAATGGCTTGAATCGGGGAGACTTGATAAAGGTGTCTCGTTGCCCTCAGATTCAGATACAGCGTCTTTTGTCCGGATGATACTTTTGGATCATTCAGGAAATATGGCCAGACTCCGTGAACTGTATAGAACAAGGACAGGATTTTGGGTTCGGCTGATAGCAATACTTGGTCCGGAAGATCAGCGAAATATAATTGCGGCTGTACTCGGGCTGGATGTAAAGGCATGGGATGTACTGGAGGAGCACATTATGGCTGAAACAGGCATGAAATCAGAAGATGTATTGTTGACAAGCATCAGATATATATTGAACAGCAGGAGCAACTCGGGAGAGGAGCTCCTGACCGGGCTCTTCCGCGAAGCCGGATTATCATCAACATCCCCGGAAGTAGTCGGAAAAGTAAGATCTGAAGAATATTTTTGGTCTTATCTGGAATTTGGCAGATTCCCTGTTGAAGGGAAAGCTTCAAGGCGAGAGGGTAATCAGATTCTCGAACGCGGTCTCCGGTCCATCGACGGTGTATTTATCAGGAGACTGATATCCGTGTTCAGAAGAGACAATACGATGTTGTTTCGTTTGGCCATCATGACCAGTATAGAATGGCGAAGAAAACTGCTGATAAACATTTTGAAAACGGATATCAGTGGATTGAGTCATGCTGAACGTATGTGGTCTGCCTCATTCAGAAAAATGACGCGTGAGGATATAGTGTCTGCCATGCTGAGGCTGACGTTCTCGGGCAATGCAGATTCGCCTGACGGATTGATTGCAGCTTTGGAGAAGGAATCCGGCATATCAGCTGTGAATAAAACCACTGCTTCAGAGACTTCACTGGAGGAGCCGGAAGAGAAGCCGGGTATTGCGGATTCGCATCCTGTTGAAACAGGGATTATTAGCTCGTATGAATACTTGCTCTGGTACTTTCTGGAGCAGGGTAGATACCCTCCAGGGGTAAAGGCAGTGGCCAATGAAGCTGTAGTAACCCAATTCATGAAACTGCTGAATTCGGATATTTCAGCAGTTAGACTCCGCTTGCGCGAGTTGTACAGATTTCATCCGGCGCTGTTGATTCATATTACAAATATCCTCAGCCCTTCACAGTTGAGGCAACTTGTTGCGTCAATAGCAGGTGAGACTGAAGAGGAATGGATGATACAGGAAGATATAATTCGTTCCGGAACGATTGCTGAACATCATACTGTGCGGTTTCAAATCACGGCACTCGGCTTTCTCCTTTCCGGTGCCGCAAAAGATATGAAATCGCTTGCGGGACTGATGTCTGCCCGGATGGGGCTTGAAGAGCCGGTTGATATGGTCCGTTCGGTTGAATATTCAGCGGGGTACGCCATCTGGTACTATCTGGAATACGGGTATCATCCGCCCGGAACCAGTCCTGTTTCACCCGATCAGTTTTATGCTGTACTTCGTGAAATGGCCTCGAAACAGGCCACCATGGTACAGGAGCGTATGCGGCAGATTTACCGTAGAACCCCTGCAATCATTGCCAGGATCAACCGGGTATTCGACTCCTCCAGATTGCAAGGTTTTATTTCCGTTGCACTGAACCTGGGCTCTGTGGATTGGAAGGAGGCCCGGCAATTGTTCGAACTGAGCAGGACAGCAGTATATCCGGGCTATGATAACCTGTACTCTTTCATTTTAAAGTGGTGGCTGACTGGTGAAATTAATGATGGCGAAACACTGATACAGGTTCTCGGGGATTTGTCACCTGATCCAACCAGAAAATCAGCCTCAATGGGAAGCAGCTCTTCACGGCAGTCGGCGCTATGGTTTTACCTCGAAAAAGGATATTATCCTGCTGATTCAGTGATGTTGACGGATGCAGAGCTGGGAGATGAGATATTATCGGCTGTCTCCCGGGACAGGGAAGACACCTTGTATCGCCTGCGGGATTTGTTTCGCCGTAATCCTGTGCTTCTCTTGCTGACAAGTCGCCTTGGGAATCAGGCAATCAGCTCCACTATTGTTAAGCTGATTGATATTTCAGCAGAAAAACTGACCCAAATAGTCGTTTCGCTGCAGAATACCCTTGATTCCGGAGATTCAGACAACGATTTGGCTTATGCTTATGTATGGAGGATGATTTTATCCGGAGAGGCAGGAAATCAGTCAGATTTGGAACGCCTTGCTGATCGAAAGGAAATACGGGTTAATCAGGCTGATATCTCGCCCATATATCAGGTATGGTATTATCTTGATCAGGGTAAAATACTGGCGGGATCAGTTTCTCAAAATCAGATGGCAATGGTTTTGCTGGAGGCTGCCGCGGCTGAACGGGCTGCAACCGTCAGACAACTGAGAGATCTGAATTCTCACAGCAAAGGGGTGTTTGTCAGGCTTTTGGGTCTGTTGTCAGCGGACAATCTGAAACGGCTTGTGCAAACATTGCTTGATCTCGGGGAAGAAAACTGGCAACAGCTACTGGAGTTGCCGGCTATCCCTGATGAGGAGCGGATATTAACCGATTTATTGAGAGGAATGTTGAGAGGCAGGCTGAGCGACAAAACGCAGGTGGTTGATTATTTACAGCAGATGCCGGAATATGCCACCGGTGAGGTGCTTTCGCCTGTCTCAGTATATGAATCTGAGATGCTGATGTGGTATTATCTCGATTCAGGAAAATATCCGCCGGGTGCCCTGCCTCAGTCGGATGAAGAATTGGGAGATATGATGATGCGGGCCGCTGTCAGAGAAAGCCGGGAGACCCTGTTGCGCCTGCGTGAACTCTATAAAAGGAGATCTGGACTCCTTCTGACACTTTCTCGTATTTTGAGCGAGGAATCCCGTCGAAAGCTAGTGGCGCGGCTTTCTGAACTGACAGATACCGAGTGGAGCAGGATAGAGGATGTACTGCAAATAAATACGGAACAATCACCCGGGAAAATACTCAACGATACAATCCGGTATCTCATAACAGGAAGTGGTGAAATAAATCAGTCTATTCTTTCGGGGCTGCCTGGCCTGATCGCTCAAACCACGGTAGCCAATACCCAAATGTCTGAAGAGGAATATCTGTGGTATTTCCTTGAACATGGCCGATTGTTCGACAGATACTCGCCGGATGTGGCCCGGCTGGGCGAAAAAATTGTCAGTCTTTGGCGGGTAAGTCCCGGACGTATTGCCGCCAGATGGAAAGTTGTATCCTCCAGAACAAATATTGAAAACAGGCTCAGACAATATTACAGCCGACAGATCCTGGAGCAGATAGTCAGAGCCCGTTATGAGGTGGTGCAAATTGATCCGGATCTGATGATTGCCGACTTGCTGACATTTCCTTCACCACGGGGCAGGAAAATCAATACGGAGCAGATGTGGGATTTCATGATCGAAATACTTCTTCCAGAGCTGCATATTGTGAAAAATTCGTACGCTGTTTTTGAAGAACTGCTGGATTTGCTCTCGGCACATTATCGTATCAAACCCGGAAAAATAGCCAGATTTCTCAAAGACCATCCACCAGTGAGTCAGGCAGGACAAAAATATGCACTCAGAGCATCCTTTACGGCCACGTCATCAGAAATAACAATGTTGACAGAGATGATCGCGGCACAGCCGGAGACATTTCCAGCGAAGACAGACTTTCGAGGAAATATTTACATCACGGTCTTGACTGCCGAATTGCAAAAGGTGCGTGAATTACTTTCAGGGGCGCTTCGGTGGAGTGATTGGCCGGATGCGGCCGGAACAATTGTCTGGCTGCTGAAAACAGGAAGGCAGCCAACGCTTGCACTGATCAGGAAAATGCTCCGTGATGAATGGGTAATCTCCAATCTTGACAGGTCAGTACCGCTGGAAACTGTTGAAATAATACAAGAGGCACTTGCTTCCGGTCTCTGGCACAAGATACTGTCTGTCCGGGATGAATCCATTTATTATTTTGATCTGCTGCTGCAGGAACGACTCATAAGTCATTTCAACGAAGTTTTTTTCAGGGTTGCAGCAGTAACAGAGCCGTCAGTTGATAAAGTTGCCGGATTATTTCTGGATCGTATTATCATTCAGGAGGGTGTTACATCCCGGGATCTGACAGGAGCCCTGCGGGGCAAGAGCAGTGTTGGACAGGGAGCCCTTCTCGGGTATATTCGCAGGAAGTACGCCCGGCAGGGTGGTTCGGTAAAACCTGTGCTGGAGCTGGTACGGGAGGCTTCAACCAGGGTTGATGAGGCCATATTTGTGTCAAATGCAGGGTTGGTTATCCTACATCCGTACCTGTCAAGATACTTTGGTATGTTGGGATTGCTGGATGGGAAAGAATTCCGGGATGAGGAGGCTGCAATTCGCGCAGTTCATCTTTTGCAATATCTGGCTACCCGCCAGACGGAGACACCCGAATATCTGCTGGTACTGAACAAAATATTATGCGGGCTTCCGGTTGATATGCCGGTGACGCCCGGTATTGTCATGACCGACCAGGAGGTAGAATTGTCGGAGTCACTGCTGAAAGGGGTTCTCCAAAACTGGAAGCGAATGGAAAACTCCACTATAGATAATCTGTCGGGCGCATTTCTGGTGCGGGAAGGGAGATTGATGGAGAGGGCCGATCGCTGGACACTGCATGTCAAATCAAGAGCCTACGATATTCTCCTGGAATTTATGCCCTGGGGGTTTTCCAGAATTAAATTGTCATGGATGACTAAAAGAATGGATGTTGAATGGAAAACAAAAGCCTGATTTTACACGCAGACAGCCTCGAGCGTGAGTACCTCTGGTTGTCGGAAGTGCTGGAAACCCGCCTGAAATTGTATTTCGGCGGAGTATGCAGTTATGAGCGAATAGAAGACATACCGCAGCCTGATCTGACAGACGATGAGTCTCCTTATGGAGTATTTGTAAGGAAATATCATATGACTGTCTCAGAGCGAATTGTTTTGCTTGTCGCGCTGGCGCCATACCTGCGCCCGCAGGCACTCGATAATTTTTTTGTCCGGAATACAGTTTATGACAGGGTTTATTCCGAATTCGGAGGAGTAGCTGGTACACAGCATGCCGGATTTATTCCAACGGGTGAGACGGCAATTTTTGTACTTGCGGGTGAAAATCTGGCTATGCGAGCTCATTATCTCGCTCTGCTGGATGAAAAGCACTATTTTTTCAGGGAGAATATTCTCAGGATGGATACACCTCCCGCCCGCGAACCCCATTTGAGTGGCGTGTTGTACCCTACACCCGAGTGTGTGACCTATTTTCAGGAGGCAGGAGCTGAATATATCCCACGGTACAGTGCACTGTTCCCGGCTCGCCAGGTAACCACCCGGCTCGAATGGGAGGATCTGGTGCTCGATCCGCAAACACTCTCTGAAGTAATGGAAATCCAGGCCTGGCTCGGGTACCATGAGCAACTCCTGGGCGACTGGAATTTGTCCAAAATACTGAATTCCGGTTATAAGGCATTGTTTTATGGCCCTCCGGGTACCGGTAAATCACTCACAGCTGCTCTTATAGGCAAGTCTTCCGGACGACCTGTGTTCCGTATTGACCTGTCGCAGGTTATTTCAAAATATATCGGGGAAACCGAGAAAAACCTGGCCGGGGTGTTCGACCGGGCATCCAACAGTCAGTGGATCCTGTTTTTTGATGAGGCAGATGCCTTGTTCGGAAAGCGCTCTGATACCAAAGATGCCAGGGACCGCTACGCCAATCAGGAGGTTGCATATCTTTTACAGAGAATAGAAGATTATGCCGGTGTGGTGATTCTTGCTACCAATCTAAAAGCCAACATAGATGAAGCATTCCTGCGCAGGTTTCATTCTGTCATCTATTTTCCTGCTCCCGGACCAGAACAAAGAAGACGATTGTGGCAAAGCATGTTCTCGCCACCGGTCAGAACATCTCCTGATATTGACTGGAACCAGATTGCTGCAAAGTATGAAATAACGGGGGGAGCCATACTGAATATAGTCAGATATGCTGCCCTGCAGGCTATTCAAAGAGGTAACCCCGAGATCGGAACAGAGGATATTCTTGCCGGAATAAGACGCGAAATGAGAAAAGAAGGGAAAAACATAGTGTCCTAGGCAGATGGAATAATGCGTGTTGAGGCGAGAATGGACTCGAAAACCGGGAGGTAGTTATCTTTCAGCTTCTCCACAACTGCGGCGTTGATTAGATAAAGAGTATCAGGCCCCCGGTAAATGAATGCCTGCAACTGGTACAGTCTGAGGCCGGTCTCTTCGTCTCTCCAGGTATATATTTTCCGATAAGCGGGGTGTGTGCCCGATTCATAGAACGCTTCGCTGATCAGACTGTATTCGTTGTACTCGCTCTCCATAATTCTATTGTTTTCTGATATCATTTCTCTGAAATTATCGCTTTTCTGTCCGACAGGGTAGTTGATGAGTTCGTAGCTCATGGTCACCCTGTACTCGTCAAAGTAGTCTTCAAGCCCACGCTCGGGCAAGCCAAAGAGCCTGAGTTTTTTATCGCCTGCCAAACTCGTCGTCCAGTCCTCCGGTACTATCAGGGAAATCAATAATTCAGGATTGAAATAACTGGTCATCTGCATAAGGTAATCATTTGCTGAAAAATATGAAACGGATACTATCCAGCGCCTCGTCAAAAACGGGGGCAAACAACGACTGGATAGAGGCCGGGCAAGCAGCCGAAAACGAGAAAAGTACATTGTCCACTGTAACAAAACAATGATGCTGGTAGCTTTCGCCCGGATAATCGGCATCCAGGGCTGTAAAAATCATTGATACGGCGTTGTAACCATCAATGTGTTTCGTATCGCGCTGTATCAATGTTATCAGGCTTTGTCTTTGATTCAGAAAGGCTGTTGCCGCTTTTTCACTGGCACTGTGATCCGGGTGGGGTAGAGCAAATATCTGAACCGCGAGTATCGGATCGGGATTCTGCCCGGATGGAGAGCGCGTAAAATCTACGGTATCCTGCGCTTCATCCAGGCTATATGCGTATGTAACGGACGTTTCCGACTCCGATGATTCCTCCCAGCCCACCGGCAATTCTAGGGAAGTATGTGTTTTATGGCTGAAAAAGTGAATTTTATCTTCTTTCATCGTGTTTTTCAGCATATCAAAGCGATTTCCTGACGCCGAAGGCCCTGATCACGCCAGCCTGAATAAGCAATCCTCCGGGCTGCATCTGATTTCCAAATGCGTCCATACAGGCCTTCACCAGCGTGGCATCCGAGAATTTGTAGAGTACGTGTTCCGACAAACCGGATTTTTTCCTTATTTTATCATCAATAATTGCCTGAACATTTTCAAGTTTAACCAAATGGGTGGCTTTTTTACGGCCCAGTATATTGGTTGAGTTAAACAACTTCTCTTTCTTCTTGCCATAGGCTGCCAGATGCGGATAGACGGCATTGTACAGTTGTTGCTCTATCTTCTGCTGTTCGTCCGGGGTGACATCCTCTGCAGATTTTCTGTCCTGGTCGGCCACGCTTCTGTTGTCGAGGGCAATACTTGTAATCCGGGTTTTCAATTTTTCACCGATTGCTTCGGCGATGGCGTTGAAGTCAATTTCAACGCTGCCCATAGCGCCGGCCCCCAGACCCAGTGTGGCTGCCAATTGTCCACTGATAACAAGTTTGCCATTTTTGACGGTAAATTCACCCTCTATTGTCCCACCTACACCTGCTGAAGCCTCCAGTTCTCCCGAAATTTTCACCAGAATTTTCCCGTGATATGTGAGTGATGCTTCTGCGCCGGCCTTCACCTTCGCGCCCGCAAATGCCTCGGCCTTACCACTCGCTGAAATACCCGACAGACCAATAGATACTTTTCCCTCTGCACCGGCCTCAGCGCCTGCCATGGCTTCGTAAGTTGCCTTGCCATCGAAACCAAGCTGGCCTGCTTTCAGTGCCATGGTTGCTTCGCCCTCCGATTTGGCTCCCGCAAAGGCATATACCTTCCCTTCAGCAGCCATCCCGAAAGCATTGATGTTTATCTTGCCTTTGGCCTCTGCCAGTACTCCGGCAAAGCCGCTCAGTTTTGCTTCAATCTGTGCTGCCAGCTCGACACCCCCCACCTCGCGGGTCACCTTCACTACTCCCTCAAGATCAAAACCAACGCCTGCTTTGCCAGTGGCTCTGGCCATCAGTGTCAAACCATCTATAACATCAACAATCTTGACGCCAACAGCTTCCCCTTCCGCGCCAGCAAAACCGCTTGCCTTGCCTTCCATGGATGCTTTGGTGCCGGACGATGTTTCCAGCTCCTTTTTGGCCATGGCCTCACCGAACGCTCCCGCACGTGCGAGCGCCTGAATGGCCTCCTTTATACTGTTTTCATCGCTTTCTACCAGTTTTTGGGCCGCAACTCCTGCTCCGACAAATCCTTTCGCTCCCTTTTCTGTGGTAGTAACATAGCCCTCGCCCACAGTTTGTGACTGGGTGGTTTCTGCCTCCTCAAACATATCCGGTCTGCTTCCACCGAGATGTGTCTTCTCCGCATCCTCGCTGAACCCGGAGGTGTCCACATCAAAATCAATGCCTTCTGCTTCGTCTTCCGCGCGCTGGATGGTGGATCCTGTCTGCTGAACTACATGCGCAAGTTCATGAGCCAACAGCTCTTTCCCGTCTGTGCTGGATGGTTCATACTCGCCCTGTCCGAAAAAGACATGATCGCCGCTTGTGAATGCCCTGGCTCCTATACTTCTGTTCAGCCTGTCTGATTCACCACTATTATGAATCCTGACCTTGTTGAAATCGGCGCCCATGGCATTGCCCATCTCCTGGCCCAGTTCAGGATTCAGTTGCTGACCGCCACTTTTGGCTCGCAGAATATCTCCCTCAATATCAGGGGTGACAGTGCCGTCAGTAGAGTTTGCTGTTTTTTTCTGTTGAATATATTCCGCGCCTGTAGTTTTGGGCTGTACCCCGGCCTTTTCTTCACTGGCGTTCAAGGGTTTCCCGAGGTGAGCGGTTACTGCCGAGGCAACAGCATCGGCCTCCTTTTCAAAATGGTCATCGGGGGCTCCAACGTGCATTTTGGCCTGTACGGATCCGGGCTTATTATCGGCCATTTCCTGCAGCGTCTGCTGATTTTTTGATCGCACGCTGTTTGTGGCCAACTGTTGTATGCCACTTTCGACGGTCTCGGGTGCTGACTGTTCGTCCCTACCTTTCGTCCTGGTTTTTACCTGCTGTGGACTCCGGGCACTCGGACTTTTTTTGGTACGATCAAGCATGGCACAGAAATTTGTCCGGAATAGTTAACTCCTGATAACTGAGAAGATACAAATGTATGCCCCGGCTTACAATATTATACTATCTGCACGCTTTTTTTCTGCAACAGCCTCTGCCAACCATATAAAATTATTCAGAAAGAAGTCTGTCTTTGACTGAAATGCGGGGTCGAGGAGCTCTCCCTTTTCATCAAATTTCTGTGCTACCAGCGGCACCAGCAGCATCTGCGGTAATGCAAACCCTGAAACACCCAGTACCAATTGTTGCATGGAAATAGCGCCCCTCATACCGCCCATCGGCCCCGAGGTGACAGACACCACGCCAATTGCCTTGCGGGAAAACTCATTTTCCTTCAGGTAATCAACGGCATTTTTTAGCGCAGACGTGTAACTGCCGTTGTATTCGGGCGACAGAAATATGTGCGCATCAGAATGCCTGATGGCCTCTGAAAATGCCGCCAGGCCCGGAGGTGGTTTCGGATGCCGGTACAGCACTTCTTCCATAATCGGGAATTTGTATGCGGCCAGGTCGAGTATTTCGGCGGTATGTCCGCGCCCGGCTATCGCTATTTCCAGGGCCAGTGCCACGCGGTGCGATTGGCGGTCAATACGGGTGCTGGAAGACAATATGGTGATGTGCATGAGTGTATGAAGTAAGGCATTGAAACCGGATTCCTGTGCCTTTGTTCATATTCCGCTATCTTTTCACGATTTTCCGGGTAACAAGCGCACCCGGGAGCTCTACTTTCAGCAGGTAAGTTCCGGCGGGAAGTGCCCTCAGATCAATAGGCAACGACAAACGGGCTGTATCATGAGTCTGCATGAATAATTGTCTGTTCAGTGCATCGGTCATACTTACCACATAAGGTTCGTCGTGTTTCAGTACCAGCTCCAACCGCGCAATCCCGTCTGTCGGATTCGGAGATACAGTGAACTTTTCCACTTCTTCAGGCATGACGGTCTCGCTGACAACGATGTCCACGGCAACAGACTTGTAGATGCATCCCCGATCAGATACGAATTCGAGCCAGTAGGTACCGGTAGCAGTTGGCACGTAGAAATCTCCGTTGGCGCCTGGTATGGGGTTCCCATTCTGTATCCACTGGCAATGCGGGCAGGGCAATCCAGAAAAGAGCGTGTCGCCTGATTGAAATACAACAGGGCCCAGACCGATCTCCATGTCAGCAAAGCGGCTGATGGATGTGAGTGTGCAGGTGCTGTCGGGAACCTCCACCCGATACAGTCCGCTGGCAGGTGCAGGCACAGTAATACTCCAGTTGAAATCGGTCGCCGGGGTGCTTGTGACAAGTTCGTTGTCTCTATACCATTTCACCTCAGTTCCCGGTGTAAGGTTACCTGCTGTTAATGTCAGTGGCTCGTCTATGCACAAAATGGAGTCGGAGAGGGCAAGTGTCGGCTGCAGACAGAGATTCGTCAGTTTTTGTATCCTGCCCTGTCCGAGCAGGGCCAGGTACAACTCTCCCTGAGCATCCTCCCCGAAGGTGCTGATCTGGTAGTTGCTGATGTCGGCCAGTTGAATGGCGCGTACAGGCGTGACCAGAGGCCGTATCCCCCAGATTTTTCCATTGCAGAAATCGGCAAACACGTACATTCCGTACATGTCAGGGTGAATACTGCCCCGGTAAACAAAACCTCCGGTAACAGAGCATCCGGCCGCAGGATTGGGGTAGGTAAAAAACGGTTCGGCGTAGGACGCCTCACTCTGGCATCCCGCTGTATTGAATGGAACTTCTCCTTCATAGCAGCGCCAGCCGTAATTCAATCCTCCCTCTCCGGGGTGGATAAAGTCAATCTCCTCTCTGGCATTCTGTCCGACATCACCCACCCACATATCGCCGGTGAGCCGGTCGAAGGAAAATCGCCAGGGATTTCTCCAGCCAAGTGACCATATTTCGGGTCGGTAGCCAGCCTGACTTACGAACGGATTATCGGGTGGTACAGAATAAGGGCTGGAAACAGAGGCGTTGGCTATATCAATTCGCAATATTTTTCCGAGAAGGGTACCGGGGTTCTGGCTGTTATTCAGTGGATCGCCGCCGCTGCCGCCATCGCCCATGCCGATATACATGTAACCGTCGTTACCGAATTTCAGACAGCCACCATTGTGATTGGCAAATGGCTGGGGGATATTCAGTATGGGGAGTTCACTTCCGGGATCTGCCTGATCTGGATTGTCCGGTTTTACAGTGAAACGCGATATTTGTGTCGAACCATCGCCATTTGTCGAGTAATTAACGAAAAAATAACCGTTTTGTGCATAGTCAGGGTGGAATGCAAGACCAAGTAACCCCTGCTCATTGGAAGTGGAATTGACGCGCGGATCAATATTCAGAAATGTATCCAGATGGGTTCCGGTACTGTCGAGTACCCGTATTACTCCGTTTTGCTGGACAATGAACAATCTGCTGTCTCCACAGTGTACTATATCCAGCGGACGGGTGAATCCGGAGGCCCAGTTGGTGAGGGTCAGGGAGCTTTGTGCCTGCAGACAGAGCGGGATCAGGGAGGCAACGATGAGGCAGAATCTGGTCATGGCGTAGATGTTTCCTGCAAATATACAGGAGATTCTTCACTACCTGCTACTGATCAGGTATCGCACGCGCCTGAGCGGGCGTCCGGTACCATCGGTTGGCAGGGCTGCAATACGGTTGAGTACTTCCCGGCCGGTTCTCAGTTCTCCCACGATTTTGCATCTCCCTCCGAAAGCGAGTGAGCCACCTTTCTGCTTGAGCTTTTCCCTTGTTTCCGGGTCAATTTTTCTTTTATGTTGCTGTTCCCACCGATCGAGCGATACATCAGTGTGTTTCCTGCCCTGTACAATGAAAATGGCCCCTCCGGATTCCACGAGGGTTCCCGAGAGAGGCCATTCTGACTGGCTGTCTTCCGCATTGCGTGTTTTGTAGTCGCTCAGCCGAATAAATTCATCCTGTGCCACCTGCGCTATTTCGAGTGAGTCGCCTGCGGGCAGACGCACACCCGGGCGTATGCGTACGGACATACTGCCGAGCTCTGTGTTTATATCTGCGGCTTGCTCTCTGTTACAGGCAGCAATCAGTACGATGCCGATATAAAACAAGCAGAGGCGCATGGCATAGCAGTATTAATCCGGCTCAAAGCCGAGAACGATATTGAACTTGGCATAGCTGCCCAGTTTTCTGCTGGGGTAGAGCTCCGGTTTGTCAATACCGATACCATAGTCGAATCCGAGTGTACCGAACATGGGCAGGAATACGCGCAGACCCATACCTACCGAGCGTCTGAGATCGAAGGGATTGAAGTCTTTTGCTGATGCGAAGGCATTGCCTCCCTGTGCGAATGTAGTCACGAAAATGGTACTCTGCGGGTTCAGCGACACAGGGTAGCGCAGCTCGATGGTATATTTGTTGAATACACCGGCACCGCCCGGGTAACGGGCCATGATATCGCTCACCTCATAGCCGCGCATGCTGACGATGTCGCGGGCGTTCAGGCCGAAGTTCCGGTTGTTCAGACCATCACCTCCGAGTTCGTAGCGCTCGAATGGGGTGATGGAGGTTTTATCGCTCCAGCGGTTCAGGATACCTATTTTGGCTGAAGTTTTCAGTACCAGTTTTCCTACAATGGTCGTGTACCATTCTGCGTCAATACGCCATTTCAGATACTCCACATACCTGTAAATATCATTTACACTGCCATTCTGATAGAAGCTGGCATCCTTGAACCATGAATAGGGTGGAGTCGCATTCAGTTTTAACGAGATCATTGATCCTGTTTTCGGGAAGATAGGATCGTTTATGCTGTTTCGCGCAAGCGTTAGTCCAAGGCTGTAGTTGTGAAAAATACCGTCGGAGACTGTTCTGCCCAGATCATCGCGGAAAGAGAATGAAAGGGCGTTGTTCAGGCGCAGCGTCTGCAAATCGGCATCAGCGCGGAAAACAAAGTTGTCGTCGGGCCATTTCAGGCGGGTACCGAAACCGATAGAGCCCTGCATGATTTCCAGTTTCTGGAACGAACTGGAACCGAGAACACCATAGGCAAACTTGTTGTAAAATCCTGCGATAGTGAGCGAATTGGGGCGTTTTCCGCCGAGCCAGGGTTCGGTAAAGGTCGCGTTATACGACTGGAAACGGTCGCCGGAGGTCTGACCCCTGATACTGAATCGCTGTCCGTCGCCCTGCGGAAGCGGATTCCAGGCCTCCTTGTTGTCAATATTTCTGACAGAAAAGTTGTTGAAGGTGACACCGAGGGTTCCGATGACGCCGCCGCGGCTGAAGGCAGAGGCCGGCTGATAACCGGCAGACAGTTCGAGCTGGTCGGAAGGCTTTTCTTCAACCGAATATTCAATATCAACGGTGCCTCTGTCCGGATTGACCGGCGTATTGATACCCAGATTTTCCTGATTGAAGTAGCCCAGATTGATTATTTCGCGCTGGGAGCGGATAATATCTGCGCGACTGAACTTGTCGCCGGGGCGCGTGAACAATTCCCTTCTGATAACGTGTTCATGGGTGCGGTCGTTACCCTTGATCACTACGCGGTCAATAGTAGCCTGCGGACCCTCGAAAATACGCATTTCAAGGTCAATGGAATCGTTGTCAATGGCGGTTTCCACCGGATCAACGCGGAAGAACAGGTATCCGTTATCCAGGTAGAGCGAAGAGATATCGCGACCATCCTGGCTGAATGACATTCGTGTATTCAGTAACTCCTGGTTATAAACATCACCTTTTTTGATGCCGAGCACCTGATCGAGGTATTTGGCGTCGTATATGGTATTGCCGTTCCAGCGGATATGGCGGAAGTAATAGCGTTTGCCTTCCTCAATATCGAGACGGATCATCAGCTCCCCCTTTTGGCCTCGCCAGACAGTATCTTTCACAATTCGTGCATCGCGGAAGCCAATCGTGTTGTAGTATTCTTCGATTTTGATTTTGTCCTCCTCGAAGAGGTCCCGTACCAGCTTGGATTTTTTGAAAATCCGGCTTTTCTGGTGGGTTTCCTTCATTTTTTTCCTGAGAGTACCTTCTTTTACGTTGTTATTTCCGGTGAAAACGATGGAGTTGATTTTTACCCGCGGGCCCGGGTCGAAGACGAAATCGAGACGGACGGCATTGGCGGCTTTTTCGTCGGGGTAGCTTTTGATATCAACCCGGGTATCGAGATAGCCCTTTTCAACGAAGTACTCTTCCAGCTTGTTGATCAGTGTGGCCTTGGTGTTTTCTGTCAGGATCGTTCCTTTCTGCAGATACTTGGTGATTACCCCGTTGAGGTCTTCATGTCTGCTTTTCTTCACGCCGCTCAGGGTGTGTCTGGTATATCGGGGCAGTTCTTTGACCTGAATTTCGAGGAAAATCTTGTCGCCTACTGTGCGTTCCTGATTGATTTGCACGTCTGTGAACAGTTTCAGGTTCCAGAGCGACTGAATAGCCTTGGAGAACTGAGATCCGGGCACCTTTACTTTGTTGCCCACTCTGAATCCGGAGATGGCGATGAGCGTATTGGCGTCGGCATATTCGGCGCCGGTGACGCGGATGCCGCCTATTTCATAATCAGCGGGTTTATCATAGGAAATGACAGGCAGCGTGGTGTCGCGGTCGGTCTGGGCATTTATAGAGAGCGGCAGGAAGCCGGAGAGTAAAATAATCAGTGTGTTAATCTTCATCAGAGAGCGATTGAAAATGGGTATTCAGCTGGTGATTGGCGGTTATCGGGTTTTACCTGAGGAGATACTCAGCATTTCCTGCAGATTGGGACAGTTTGAGAGGCTTTTATCTACGGAGAGATATGTCTTGCGGAGTTTGTCGAGCACCCATTTTTCTGTGTAGGAAGATTTTTTCTGTTCAAGAGCGGCCTTTTGAATTTTTCCGTAGTCTTTCTTCAGGTCTGCTTTGTGTGGCTTGCTTCTGCTGACGAGCTGTACCAGTCGGTAATTGATGGAACCGTCGGGGCTTTTGAACTCGAATGGTTCGGCTACATCTCCTTCTTTCAGGCCTTCGATGGCAAAATAGACGCTTGTTTCGAGGTCTCCTATTTCGAAGAAAGTGTTTCCGGATTGCGGGTTTGCCACGCGGCCGTCGTTACTGAAACTCTGCTGGTCCTTGTCGCCATACTTTTTGACGGCGTCGCTGAAAGTGATTTTTCCGTCTTTGATTTGCTGGCGCACCGAGTCCATTTTGGCTTTCGACATGGCCAGGTCTTCGTCGGTGATTTCCGGCTTGAGGAGAATATGGCGGCAGTGAACAAGGTTGCCCCTTCTTTCGATCAGTTCGATGACGTGGAAGCCGAAATCAGTTTCTGTAACGGGGCTGAGCTGACCTGGTTCGAGGTTATAGGCCATGGCTTCGAATTCGGGTACAAAAGTACCGCGTTTGACGAGGCCGAGATCTCCGCCCTGGGCTGCACTGCCGGGGTCATCGCTGTATTTTTTGGCAAGTGAGGCGAAATCTTCTCCTCTGGTCAGTTTGAGGCGCACCTCCTCTGCGCGGGCGAGAGCCTTGGCTCGTTCGGCCGGATTTACTTTGGGTTTGTAGACAATTTCCCTGATTTCCACTTCGGCATTGAAGTAGGGGAGAGAGTCTTTGGGTATTTTTTTGAAAAATTCCTGCACTTCAGCGGGAGTAATGGTAGCTTTTTCAGTGACTTTTGCCTGCATACGTTCGGCCAGCAACTGGTCTCGCATATCGGTGCGGGTTTGCTCTTTGATCTGCTCGATGGTTTGCCCGTAAAATTCCTCGATAGCTTTCGGATCCTGGTTGAAATAAAGCATCAGACGGTCTATACGTGCATTGAGCTGGTTTTCAACTTCATCATCGTTCACCTCAATCGAGTCGAGTTTCGCCTGATTGACCAGCAGTTTTTGTACCAGCAGGTTTTGTAGGGAAATACACATATACTCGGCTGGCAGGTCGGGTTGTTGTTGTTTGGCGTAGGAAAATTGCTCCTGTACCTCACTCAGCAGAATGATTTCGCCACCGACGGCTGCCACCACCCTGTCAATGACGGCCTTGTCATTTTGGGCGGGCAGTATTGCCGGAAGGAGGAAAAGGAAGGGGATAATCCGGTTGAGATATTTCATGCAGAACAAGGTTGTTATTTCAGGATTTGAACATTTTCGCGCTTCAGTTCGCGCTGGTAGAGCTCTTCGTTCCATTTTTCCAGCAAGTCCTGTTTGCGTTTGTGCAGGATAAGTCGTGTTGCCTGTCCGCGCACGTAATCGAACGGAGCGGTAGTCTTGCTCTGTGCTGTTTCGAGGATGCGGTAGAAGTAACGGTAATCATTATCGCTCAGTATGCCATCCCGCCGGGTACTTGTGTTATCGGGCGTCAGAGTTCCCTTGGGGAGTATGGTAGCGATTTCATCAAGCGTGTACCATTTGTCACGGTCTAGCAGTGCCAGTGTTGCATATTGACGGGCCATATTTTCCAGTCTGGCCGCATCCGGCTCACTGCGACTGTTCCAGAGTCTGGCGATTTCGCCAGCGTTGGCATCGGCAGACGTTTTAATCAAAAGACATTTCACGATGGGGCTTTCGAGCTGAAACTGATCCTTGTTGTTTTCATAGAAAGCAGCCAGTTCCTCTTCTGTTACGGTGGAGTCGAGTTTTTCGGAGATGATTTTCTCTTCAAAGTTGTATCGCACCAGACTTGCCCTGTAATTGCGCACCAGTTCATCAATGTCCAGGTCTTTTGGAATATTTCGTTCGGCTTCGTACATCAGGAGTTGTTCGCGTACCCAGCGCTGCATATAAGCTGATACCAGCAGGGTGCTGTCTTCAGGTGATGTTCCTTCTGGCACCACACCTTCCAGGGACGAACGGTACAGCGTTTTGTTATATACCCTGGCAAGGGGCTGGTCGCCTTCCCTGGGCGAGTCACTTCCGCAGTGGCACATGCAGGCCGCGGAGGGGAGTAACAGCGCGAAGAAAAATTTTTTCATGGTAGCACGATTGGGCATAGCCGGGCAAAGGTAATCGTAGATTCGGGTGTTTAGGCGAATTTGAGCCGATTGATTTAGCAAAAATTGCGTTAAATGAGATACAGAGAGGTGTCTCTACGAAGGTGTTCAAACATTCGCAGAGGTTGCTTTTGAAAAAAAATGAAAAAAAGATTTGGATGGTAAGTTTCGAGTGCCGTATATTTGCACCCGCTAAACGCAAGGGGCGCATAGCTCAGTCGGTTCAGAGCATCTGCCTTACAAGCAGAGGGTCGGAGGTTCGAATCCTTCTGCGCCCACAAAAGGTCACCATTTTGGTGGCCTTTTTTCATTTATGCCGGTTCATTCTGCCACGCATCGCACCGAATGACCCGAGGTGCGATTGAGATTGCCCATATTTGTTTCGCTGTTGCTGAAAACAAGGTGCCAGGCACTGAAACTGCTGTACTCTTTACTGCTCCAGTAAAGTCCGCTGCTGCCGCGCCCCAGCAGCGCCCCGTCATTGTACCGACGGTATCCCGCCGCCGGAAGTACCAGTTTGTTCCCGAATTTCATCCCGTAGCTGTAATTGGTGGCAGCTTCTTCCCAGGTTCCGATAGGGGTACGCGCATTATTGGCGATAACACCTTTCCACTGGGCTTCCGTGGGCACCCTGTAGCCTTCCGGACAGGGGTCGCTGGTCGTTTTGACCCTGTCGGACCAGTCTCCGTTGGCGGAGTTGGTTGTATTCCAGCCTGCGATGGCTTTCTCCCGCGCCTGCGCTGCCTGCGCGCCCGATGGTCCTGCCGCTGCCATTGCCCTGATTCCCCACTGCCAGTAACCACCGTTTATTTCCCAGCCCGGGGTAAATGGGTCGGCTTTCGGATTGGCTGTACCCAGATTGTAGCACATAAAGACTTTCCACTCGCCGGGAGCCACATAAGCTCCGCAGTCCCGGTTATTCGCCAGTGAGACATCTGCGATGCAGCGTACCGCCGGCGCGCCGGCGCGCTCGTTTCCATCGGTTCCGGCATTCCGGTCGTTGAAGTGGAGCAACCAGCTTCTGGCGCCGTACTCTGTACTGCTCCAGTAAATACCATAATGCCCCCGATAAACCAGTGCTCCATTGAGGTGGCTCCGGCCGCCGGCTGCCGGCAGAAACAGTTTGCTGCCAAACTTCACACCACAACTGTAATTGGTCGGGGCGCCGCCCCAGGTGCCCAGCGGAATACGCGTATTGTTGGAAATTACGCCTCTCCATTGCGCTTCAGTGGGCACTCTGTATCCGTCAGGACAGGGATCATTTTCGGTTTTGATATTGTTCATCCAGGAACCGTTGGGGGTATCCGTTGTGTTCCAGCCCGATACGGCCTTGTCCTCGGCGAGGGAAGCTCCCGGTCCGGAAGGCCCCGGAGCAGCCATCGTTTTTCTGCCCCACTGCCAGTAGCCCCCGACAATCTCCCAGCCGGGAGTAAAGGGATCTGCACTGGTATTGGCTGCCCCCAGGTTATGACACAGAAAGGGCTTCCATACGCCGGGCGCCACAAAGGCGCCACATTCCTGGGCGCGTAAAGGCATTGCATATGCAATTATAATCAGGTAAATCAGATTTTGGAAGTGTTGCATGGTTTTTTATTGATTAAAATGAAAAAATTTGCTCAAATTTATAGCATTAATTGTGATTTTAGAAACATTAAATGCGAAAATGTAAAAAACAACTTGGAAAGGGCACACATTTTTCAGGTAAAATAATATTCAATTCCATTTGAAATCTTAAATCGAAACCCTGTCCTGTTTAAGATTACACGATTCAAGACTGGATTTGCTACGGCTGATAGCGACATCTTTGCTCAATTAACTCAGAGCTTGTTCAGGATTCTCTCGCCGAGTCAAAAATACGCTTGTTTTTGTCACCGGCAGAAAATCCTGAACACGCTCTCTTAAGGCACACCAAAGTTTCTCGAAGCTCTTTCAAACATATTTTTCAAAAAAACTATATCCGATTCTCTCCTGCAAAATATATGCTCCTTCTTATTTTTTGATATATTTGCGTGTTTATTCAAATCTTTTCAGTATTTTATGAATCTAAAGAAGTGGTTTATACGCCTTTTTATCGCCGGCTTCGCAGTTATTCTTGCCTTGGCGGGTATCAACTTGTATGTGAAAATAACTTCCAATCCATACTGCTTCAGAAGTGCCGAAAGTCTCCCGGATTCCCGGGTAGCTGTCATTTTCGGTGCAGGTATCCGCAATAATGCCCCCAGCAAATACCTGAAAGACCGCCTGGATGCCGGTATCAGGGCTTATAAGGAGGGTAAGGCGCGCAAACTGCTGCTGTCGGGCGATAACGGCAGCAAATCCTACGATGAACTCGCTGTGATGAAGACTTACTGTGCCGATCACGGGGTGGATACTCTGAATATTTTTGTGGATTATGCAGGTTTCGATACGTATTCCACGCTGTATCGGGCAAAATATATATTCGGTGTTCAGGAGGCTGTTCTGGTTACACAAAATTATCATCTCGACAGGGCTGTGTTCATCGCCCGGCATCTGGATATTGACGCAGTCGGATACGCCGCCGATCGCGGTGGCTACAGTAATCTCCGAAAAAACAAAATCAGGGAGCTTTTCGCCACGGTAAAGTCGTTTGTGGACGTGTTGTACGGTCGGAAACCGAAATTTCTGGGCAAAAAGGTTGATCTGGACGGTAAAGGCAATTTCAGCAAATAGGGTCAGTCCTTCAGCAACTCGAATAATGGCTGGTTGATAAACAGCGTTTCAACTTCAGACCGCGGAGGCGGTAACATCAGCAGGTCGTTAAATGCTTTTTCTATACTCAAGGATACGTGATATTCTTCTCATGTAAAAAAAACGTCTTTTTTTTACATGAGAACCCGCTCGTGTAAAATTTCTTTACATGATAATTCAGGCCAGCCTCGAAAACCTCCGGTTGGATTTCGGAAAGTCAATGCCCATCATAAACTGTACGAATATCCACATGAATCCCGCCCAGGCCAGCGACTGCCATGTTATCCCGGGCGTGAGTGCCGGCAGGCGCGCGGGCAGGCAGGAAATAATAATGCCGGCCAGTACGGAAACCATGGCTGCCCATTGGTACAGGCGAAGTCCGGCCATCACGGGTGTCTGGGGCTCTCCGCGCAAGGCTTCTTCCACAAACCGCCCCAG
>JBDLWO010000286.1:0-2879 GCA_039804245.1 Bacteroidota bacterium | reverse complement strand
GAAAAGAACTCAATTTACCACCCTGATGCCGCCCGGGAACGCCGGGTTGAGATCGTCAGAATCATTGATTTGAAATTTTAAGTTAAAAATATTTCAGGTTTAAAATCCTCTTCGCTTAAATTTGCCGCCATCAGAAACAGCAACAGCATTTCTGCCTGACTGAATTACAAAACCACAACCTTTTACCGACCCTTGGCTAAAAAACGCGTCGTCAAAGATTATCAAGCGCTCACTGAAGAAATCGTCCGCGCCATCAGAGAAAAGTATCCAACCGGGTACGCTGACCACCTTGTTACCTACAGTGACAAGGATGGCAAAAAAGTATCTGCCCTTCCATTTGAAACGGAGGACACCTATTACCTAATTCGCATGTCTGTCCAGGAAGCCAAACGCCTGGTAAAAGACGATGAGGAATTTGATGATGAGGTTCCGGTAAAAGAAGACATAGTTGACGTTGACGTTGACGATGAGTTCGATGGCGAGGGCGAGGACGACGATGATCTCGCCGAAGGCTCCAGCGATGAAGATGATCATATCATCGTCACCCGCCGCAAAGATGACAGCGACGATATTGCCGACGACTCGGATTACTAACCGGGACTCAGATGCAAATTGACTCCAAACTGCCCAACGTAGGCACCACCATTTTCACCGTCATGTCGGGCCTCGCCAATCAGGCCGGGGCCATCAACCTGTCGCAGGGTTTTCCGAACTTCAATCCCGCTCCCGGGTTGCAGGCTTTGGTAAGCAGCCATATAGCTGCCGGAGACAACCAGTATTCTCCGATGCCCGGGCTGATGACACTTCGCGAGCGCATTGCAGAAAAGGTGGAGATGTTGTATGGTTGCTCCGTCAATCCGGACAGCGAAATTACCATAACAGCAGGTGGCACACAGGCCATTTTTTGTGCTATTGGTGCGTTTGTACGCCCGGGCGATGAGGTAATTCTGATCGAACCGTGTTACGACTCATACAGGCCTTCGGTAGAGACAATGGGTGGAGTACCAGTAATCTGTTCGCTTTCTGCACCCGACTACCGTGTTGACTGGCAGGCGTTAAAGAAACTCATTACCCCGCGTACGCGCATGCTCTGCATCAACACACCACAGAACCCCACAGGAACCATTCTGAGGGAAGGGGACATGCGCGAGCTTGAGAATATGCTCCGCGATACCAATGTGATTGTGATGAGTGACGAGGTTTATGAGCACCTGATTTACGACGGAGAGCCTCACGCATCCGTACTCAGGTATCCTGCGTTGTACCAGCGGTCTCTGGCGATCTACTCATTTGGCAAGACCTACCATAATACGGGCTGGAAAACAGGATATTGTGTGGCTCCCCCCGAGCTGACAAAAGAATTCAGGAAGGTTCACCAGTTCAATATGTTCAGTGCCAATCACCCCATGCAGGCGGCATTTGCCGATTTCATGCGAAAAAAAGAGGAATATCTCGGACTTCCCGAATTTTACCAGCGAAAGCGCGACATCTTCCTGCAGGCCATGTCGGCCACAAGATTCAGGCCGCTGCATTGCTCCGGGACATATTTCCAGCTGTTTTCATACAGCGACATCAGCGATGAGCCGGACCTCGACTTCTGCAAGAGGCTGACGACAGATTTTGGAGTGGCGGCCATACCAGTTTCTTCGTTCTACAGCAATCTGAAGGATGAAAAAGTGATAAGACTCTGTTTTGCCAAGACTGAAGATATACTGGAGAAGGCCGGAAAATTACTGGAACGCGTATAGTGGTACGGCGGGATTCTCTGTAAATGAAGAATGCCCACCGAGCTGAGTGGGCATTCATTTCAAGGAGCAGATTAAAAAGCCCTGAGGGCCGGAGTATGAAGCGTATGATGTCCTTTATTAAGATGTGAGTGGCAGTCAAGTGCAATTCCGCTGAACAAAAGTAATATATACTGATTTTGTAGGGAAAATATCTTAACAAGTGGTCATTCAAGATTAACAAATGGGAAAAAAAGGCTCGTTTGGAAAAAAACAGTGCCATAAAAACCTTCCAATTGAGTATTTGCGCTATGTTAGCGCTAAACAATTCTGAATGCGCCTGCTGCGTATTACTTCTTTTGCCGTTTATCTTTTGTCACTTCTTGCCCGGGGCGTCTGTGCCCAGGAGGGCGGAGTGCTGATACCCCTTTCAGTTTCAACAGACTTCAGATATACAGTTCACCAGTATCACCGGAATAACGGGCTCTCCGGCAATAATACACTTGATATCATCCATGAATCTGATGGTCACGTACTGTTCACCATGGAAGACGGTATCTATACTTTTGACGGATATCTGTTCAGAAAGGTCATAAAAGAACTGAATAATCATGTAGCAAGACTGTTTCACAGCGAATTGATGAATGTCAGTTACGGTATAACTGCGAGTAAGGAACTGTACGAAATAAGTTCTGAAAACCGGTATCTCGGATCAGCCAATGCACTGGATATGTCAGACGACAGGTTGTATTCTGTCAGTCAGGGGGGGGAAATATCCATATTTGGCATTCCGCGTTTCACCCCGATCGGTTCCATACCAACCGGTATCGAATCGTGCACTAACCTTTGCCATTCGGGCAACACCATCCTTTTAGCCGATCAGGAACGCGTTTATGTCATATCCGAGGACAAAAAAACCATTTCGGGAATTTTCAGTGTTCCCTCTGTTTTCAAAATAGTGGAAGATACACTTGACGGGTCGTTTATCCTGATTTGCAGCAATGATTTGTACAGATTTAAAAACAATAAAATTGCAAATCTTTTCCACTCGGATACCTACGTTGGATTTACCGACTGTGTTATTACTGGAAAAGACAGTTTTCTCCTGACCTCCTACAGGGGGCTTTATGAAATACGGGGTGATAAAATAGCAGT
>JBDLWO010000285.1:0-6847 GCA_039804245.1 Bacteroidota bacterium | reverse complement strand
TACCCCTCGGAATGCTGAGGGATACATCATCAAGCGCTTTCACGCCGTTGGAGTAGGTCTTGGAGAGGTTTCTGATCTGAAGTTCCATAATTTTATTCAGGTGCTGTTTATCGTGCAATGTATTGCCGCGTTTGCCTGCGGCAACCTGAAAACCGACCAATGGAGGGCAATTTATTGACTAATGTCAAAAAACAAGCCACCAACTGACTGACCGGGTTTTAATGTAAGTCTGATGAAGATGAAAAAAGTTACAGAAAAGTGAGCTATTCAAAAGGGCGTGCTGTTGCTTCTGCGCAGGAAAAGTTCGCCATATCGGTGAGAGGCCCACAGTGCTGTTTTCCCGTCGAATACCTTTTCAACGGTGCGTTTTTTTCGATTTGCGCTTCTGCCGGGCTGAAAAAAAATGCGGATAAGAGTGTCAGGATGATCCATTTAGATCTCGAGATACGGGCGTTTTTCTGTTTCATTTTTTCTCAGTTGAATTTGTTTGATAATGAGTTCGAGTATCCGGATTTTCTGCTCGTAGTAGTGCAGATACCGGGCTGCTGTTTTTTCGTCTTTTGGAAGGGCCTGGAAATCGGCCATAAATTCCTGCTGAAAGCGATCAAGTTCTTCCAGTTCCCCGGTTTCGAACGGAAGCTGGGCACTGCTGGTCAGCAGGGTACGCACTGTATGTTCCCGCTCGCTCGCCAGCTTTTGATATTCGAGGACTTTATTTTTCCAGGGTTCGGGCAGTTCGGCTATCTGAATATTTTCCGATGGCCGGTGATTTGATTCATTCCACCAATAGCCGAGCATGATACCCGTGACGAGCAGCAATACTCCGAATATAAACCATCCAATAGTATGAATATCACCCGCGCTCCATCGGGCAGTTTTTTGATGGCGTTGTGAAGGGTTTCTGCGTCGAAATCCGGAAAATTATCTGTGGTTTCAGGTATTTGTTCCAGTTGCTGGTTCAACTCCACGAATTGCAACTGTTTCCTGGAGCGCAGATGTTGCAGCGCGGTATTCACGACAATTCGTTTGATCCAAGTACCTGTGCCTGATTCCTGCCGGAACGTATGCAGTTGTTGAAATACCCGGGAAAATCCTTCCTGGAGTACGTCCTGTGCCTCGCCGGAATGACCAAGAATCCTGATAGCGGTATTGTACATCGCCGAAACGTAACGGCTGTACAGTTCAAACTGCGCCTTCTGGTTGCCCTGCAGGCAGCGAGCTATCAGATCTTTTTCTTGTTGGGCAGACAACATGGTGCAACAAATGTTTATCCTGAAACTGGTACACAAGGACTCTTGTTGGCCATTTTACACCTTTTCCAGTCACCCTGTCCGGGTGTATATATAGATGCACGTATCTCTCAATAGTTGGAATCTGTATCAAAGTTAATTTTTCTACGACAAGATATTAATGAATCGTGAAACAACCGCGGTTACTTCCGCTGCTTGTCTTCATCAAATTTTGCCCTGAAAGCAAGAAATTCCTCTGACTTTGACAACATTTCCAGCCACTCCGTAAAATCCGACAATCCTTCCTGGTGGTGCGAATAATTAAAATGTTCGTTAGCATAATCCAGTGTTTCCGGCCACCAGAATTCAGGTCTGTTTTTTCTATGGAGAGATAGCCCGAAAAACTTGTCAATAACATAATTATTACAACTGTAGGTTTGGGTTGCCATTCGGGCTGCTTCTTTGAGCCTTCCGGTTTTAAACAGAATAATCATCCATTCAAAGAGAAATTCGGGAAAACCACGATCGTCTTTAAAATTTTTCCCAAACCAGGTCATGTAGCGTAGTCCGCCGGTGTAATCTCCCAGCTGAATATACAGGGCGGGTGGCAGGTACCTCAACCCCCTGCTGTCGTCGTAACAGCCACCATGGCGCCGCTTGTCGGCAGCCAATGCCGCTTTGATTTTTGCAATTTTGTTTTTGATACGTTGCTGCTGTCCTGGTGTCATTGCTGCATTTCAATTTCTGAGAGAAAGTACTTTCTCATTTACTTACTACCAAATCATCCGCCCGCCCCATCCGCTTCAGCAACCTCAGATGCGACACTACCCCGCCCCGGTATGTTGTATGGTTGGGATGTATGTGTTGCCTCTCGAGTATTCCGTATACGATCCGGCTGATTTCCGGATAATACATATGATGATAATTCGGGAACAGGTGATGGGCAATGTGGTTGTTGAATCCACCGAAGACAAAGTTGGCCACGCGACTGAAGGGGTGCATATCATTGGAACTGCCCACCTGATTCATCAGCCAGGAGGTACGGATATTCCCCTGCTCGTCGGTAGTCGGATACATCGTCGTTTCAACATGATGCGTCATCAGGAAGGTCATCAGCAGAAACAGCGACTGCAGCAGATGCATGAGCAGAAAACCGGCGAGCACGGTAGTTCGGAGCTGGGGTGCGTACATCAGCGGCATTATCAGTATAAAAGTGAAATACACTGCTTTTTGTGTCCAGAAAGACAAATGGTACAGAACTCCCTTTTTATGCGTGTATTCATCCTTTGAGAACAGTATGACAATATCTTTGATGAAAATCCAGAAAAGTGAATAGATTGTATAGGCAAGCGGTGCATAAATATGCTGATACCGGTGATACCAGCGTTTCGGACTGCCGGGGGTCAGTCTGATCAGATTGGTTATTTTCAGATCTGAATCATAGTGTTCGACATTGGGCGCGTGGTGGTGGGAGTGGATATGCCGTTCCTTCCATGCTTCCGCGTGCGCACCCAGGAAGGTATATATGACCGTGTAACAGAAGTTATTCAGCTTTTCAGACCTGAAAACGGTACCATGCGCGAAGTCATGCGCAAAATTGAAGGCCAGCAGCAACGCTGAATATCCGTACAGGACATAAAAGAGTACGAAGACGGCAGGACTTGCTGACACGTACAGGCGCGTATAGAAAAACAGCAGCAGGGTGAACCAGAACACAAACTTCAGCAGTAACTTCAGGTAAAAATACCTGTCGCTGTCGAGGTGTTGCTCCTCCACGCTCCGGCAGACAGATCTGAACAGCTCGCTGTCCTCTGCAATATATATGTGCTTATCCTTCAAAGGGGATCGGTTTGAATTGAGGTGCGGCGCCCATACCTTTCAGGAACCTGAAATGGGAGGCCAGCGATTTGTGGTAGGGCATTTCCATGTAGCTCAGTCCGTGTTTGCGGGCAAGTTCCCTGAATATCGGCAGTATTTCGAGATAATGGGTATGGCAGATATTGGGTAGCAGGTGGTGCAGCGCGTGTGCGTTGAATCCGCCGAGTGTCCAGTTGAAGAATACACTGTCGGCGTTGTAGTCCACCGAGGTGCACATCTGCAGTTTGGGCCAGCTCATATTGAGGCGGTTCTGGCTGTCGGGCACCGGATGCTCCACGTAATCCGAGAGGTGAGAAACGCCGAGTACAGCTACAAAAACAATAGAAACCATCAGGTGATTCAGCAGGAAAGCCAGCAGAACGGCCGTCCAGCCGAAAGGCAGCAGAAATCCGGGCAGAATAATCATGTAACCGATGTAGAGCAGCTTGTAAACAACCAGTTTTATCACCTCGTTGCGGGGTATTTCAACCTTGATTGTCCGGCTGGAGTAATTGAAAATCATGAGTGTTTCGCGGAACAGGAACCAGTTCAGCGAATAGAGCAGATACAAAAAAGGCGCATAGATATACTGGTACCGGTGAAACCACTTCAGTTCCTGGCTCTCCGTCATGCGGAAAAGCGGATTGTGGAGCACGTCAATGTCACTGCCTTCCACATTTGTATATAAATGGTGCGATTCATTGTGGTTTTTACCCCATACGTATGCATTATTGCCCTGCAGATTGAAACTGAGGGAAAAGAGTACCCTGTTCCAGTATTTGCTTCTGACGGCCACACCGTGTGCGGCATCATGGGAGATATTGAAGGCTGTGAGCAGAACCGACAGTCCCATGAGCAGGTAACAAGAGTAAAAAGCGACTTCTGAGGTGCTGGTAATCATCAGGGCATAGAAGAGCACATCCAGACTGAAGTACAGAAAAATTTTGAACATCATCGTGCGGCCTCCCGTTTTCGGAATACCCTCTTCCTCGAAATAGCGGTCCACCCGTTCAATGAGTTCCCTGTAGAATTCGGAGCCTTCGTCTTTGGAAAATTTCAGTTTTTTCATGGACTTGCGGTGTTTGAACCTGGTTAAGAAAGTTCGTGATTCATTCTTTTACAAACCTGTAACCTCCGGCAGTTGCTCCCCAGACCTGATTGCCCGAGGCATCGAAACCCTGATCCCAGGATACCAGCAGACCTTTTTCAAGCCTTATTTTGGTAGTGGCATATTTCGCTCCGCGCAAATCTGACGGACATTTGTCGGCATCTGTACCGCCTTCATATTTTTTGCCGTATCGCTCAAGGGTTACGGTACACCCTTCCTTGAGATCAATGATATCGGGTTTGAGCAGTTTTTGTTTTGCAGGGTCGTTTTGCAGACCTGCAAACTCCTGCTGATTTCTGATGGTGTAAATATCGCTGGTAAAAATATTTTCCGAAGGGTGGCCCAGTTTATAGACCCGCTGCCGGTATGGCTTGTCTTTTTTTGCAGATACGGCCTGCTCCACATACAGCCAGACAGCATCCGTTCTGTCGCTCCATATCCGGCTCATTGACAGGCTGATATCGAGATAGGTGCTGTCGGATTCGGCTTGTTTCCTGCTGGAAAAATTACCAGTCAGCAGTTCGGCAAACGCCAGCAGTTCGGGGTCTTTGTGCGGGATTGCAGCACTTCGGGGGGCAGCGCACGAAAGTATAAAAACTGAAAGAGACAGGGCTGATACAGACAACAAAGAGATGATGCGCATTGGGAAGAAGGTTTCAGAATGGGAGGATATCCGGAAAAATCGTGGCTATGATCCTCGGGGAGTGAGAAAGTGACAATATTTCAGGGTAAATATATGCAGTAATCGCGATCATATCTGTTGATCCGCCGAAAATATGCGCGGATGATACCTGACCGGGAAATTGACCGAGTTCGCTATGAAACAATAATCTCCGGCCTTTTTATGCAACTCGTTGGCTTTTTCGATCATGGACTGATCGGCAACAGTAACTGTGGGGTTAAGCGTAACTTCTATAAAACAGCCGGAACCATCAGCATTCTCCTGCATTGTTCCGGTTGCGCGGTCGGTATAGTCAAGAACTGTCACGCCCGCCTGCGCGCACAGGTGCAGGTACCACAACAAATGGCAGGAAGCAAGCGAAGCAAGCAGCAGGTCTTCGGGATTGTGCCTGCCCGGATTACCCCGGAAGGCAGGGTCGGAGGAGCCCGGAATGTCCATTTTGTTCTCTGTGGAGACAATATAATCCCTTTCGTAAGACTGATAACTGGCCGTGCCTGAACCGGTATTGCCTGTCCACTGCACAGTTGATTTGTAGGTATGAAGATGAGTGGGCATGAAGTTCGTAAAAGACCTGCAAATTGTTTGAGTGTCTGTATTCATTTCAGGCAGAAACGATATTTCTGCCTCGCATTGAGTTTACCTCCTCCACCTTTCCAGCTTCGGAATGGCTCGCGTGGCCAGCCAGGCAAAAATACCGTTCATTCCCGATTTTTTCATCTCGCTGATGCAGAATTGCTGCATTTTCTCTGCGGTATCCACTTCGGGTGGCGTGAGGAACTCACCATTTTCGTAGCACATAGAACAGTACCTGGGGCTGATAGAACCGTCTTTTTCGGAGCCTCCGCCTTTTTTGTCTTTTTTCAGCGGATAACCGCAACTCTGACAGAATTTATATCGGGTCATGGTGTTGAATATCAGACGTAAACGAATTTGTTTGAATCAATATGGTGATTATCATCAAGCTGGTACGCTACCAGCTTGCCCTTGTCTGCAACGCTGTAGTCGAGGCAACACACGTTTGATTTAAAAGGCGCAGGCAGGCCTTTCAGCCAGTAGTGCCCGAAAAACACTTTTTTGTTTCCCTCGTGGTAATAGTCTGCCGTTTTTTATGAAACAGTTATTGCGGGAAGAGCCTGCTCTCAAAGACAACTTCCATCTTTACCGCCAAGATCACCCGAAAAGTGCCTGATACCATAATAGATGATCAGAAAAAGTATCAGCGTATAGAGATTGTGCGCGAGATAAATCAGCAGTGCACTTTTACGGTTGTGAAAGCCCAGAAAGGACGGACTGATCAGGGTGACAACCCACAGAAAACTGAGTCCGATGAAGGAGAGCGACCACAAGCCAAGAGTTATGAGTCCGTAATCCTCAAAGTAGCACCCCCAGATGATGCCACCGCCCTCCAGAAAGTCGCCAATCCGGAATGCTGTGCCTGACAGAAACGGCGCCAGGACAACCAGGCCAATCAGAAAATTCCGGATTGACGGTGTATCCTGATATGCCTCTTCGCCACCCGGTTGTGCACGCAGTACGAACCTGTGCCTGAAGTAATAAAGTGAAATCATATACCCGGTTACCCAGATGAGGATGGAGAGGAGAATGGCGAGATAGCGGCCTGGCATGGTGTGAGGAAATTCTATTTTTGAAAAACTTTATTGTAAAACAAAAATGACTTCTGTTTACTTGAAACGTGTCACATTCGGACTTTTAAGGAAAATAACATTCACAACACCTCCACAAATACCCCCAACACCCTGAAATCTGTCAGAGCATCATCGGTCAATATGAGATCCTGATAATCAGCGCTGTACGATCTGGGCTTGAGCACAATAATGTTATGCTTCCACCCATTTTCGTCGGTTGACTTGATACTTTCATATTCTTTCACAGTAAATCCGGCACCAAAATCAGCATCCTGAATATCCATCTGGTGAACCAATACAATTTTGCCATTTCTGGATCCTCCTG
>JBDLWO010000284.1:0-3489 GCA_039804245.1 Bacteroidota bacterium | reverse complement strand
TGATGCCGTTGGCAGGGCCAACGCGTACCCAGCCGGGCACCTGATCCAGTTCGTACGACAGCGCCTGACCGCCCGTGTTCACCAGCTGGCGCGTTACGGTGATGATATCCTCGGCGTATTTACCCACCTTCACATTGCCGCCGCTCCAGCGCATCGGGTTGCGATCAACAAAGAACTCCCAGGAAACATGCTCAAATACGTTGTCTGCCAGATCCTTGATGTTGTCCACTTCCACGCGCAGCACCGTATTCTCGATGAAACGATTGGGCACATTGGGCACAATGACAATCTTGTCGCCATCGCAGGTAACCACCGCGTCAACCAGCTGATCCGTTTCGGCATTGTACAGACCTATATTATTGTTGTTGAAAAAATCGGCCTGAATAATCTGATCGCAGCGAATAGGTTCAGTGAACGTGATACTGATCTCGTCACCGTTCGACAGTACCCCATCAGCGGGCTCGGGAGTGCCGAGAATCTCGGGAGCAGTGCGCTCAATTCGTCCTGTAACAATCGTGGATACCCCGGCATTCTGGCCGCCGGTACACTGCGTTACCGCGCGTATTTCGTACTCACCGTCCTGATACCCTTCTGTATCCCACTGTACGATCTTGAACACATCATTGTCCAGTTGTGCCTTGGGTACTTCTGTGATATTAATCCAGGCACCATCACCGTTTTTGCGGCGCTGCTGCACACGAATCAGTTCCAGATCCGAATCATAACGGTTGAACTCATTCAGCGTGATAAATACAATATTGCCATCCGCCGGCGTCATCACCCAGTTTTGCAGCGGGAAACCGACATCAATCGGGCTGCAGGGCTCCAAAAAGTGGACATCCAGCGATATCGAGTCGAAGAATGGTTTGGGAGGCCAGTCGCCGAAGCCAAGGGCATCGTAGCGTGCACCTTCACAATCGGAGATGGCATAGAAAAACAGGTTCTCGTAATCATAGGCGTTCGGACCGCGCGCAATGGTCACAATCACCTCCTGTGACTGGCCGGGGCCAACAAGGAAGGTACCGCTTGATTTGTTCTCTCCCTGTATATTTACTACCGCACCGTCCGGATTGGTACTGTTCGAAAGTGCCAGGGTATAGGAACGCCATTCATCCGTCTCACTGGTATTACCCAGATTGAACTTGAATACCGCCACATCATTTTCCAGTACATTGGTGGCAATCGTACGGTCAACTGTCAGTGTCAGACCATCGCGTGGCACTGTCTTCTGCTCATACGGACAGGAAGAGTTACCGGAGATTGTTTTGAATACCGGTGTGCCGTAAACCCTGTCCTGCAAAACATCAAACGTAAATACGTCCTTGATATCATCATCGGCCAGCGTATATCCTACTGTCTGGGAATTTGTCTGGGAATTACTGAATTCCGTGGAAACCCCCATATCAATCTGCATACCCATCTTGAAGGATGCTCCCGTACCGTTGAAGAAGAAACCGAGATCAACGCCAATGTTTGCCGAGATATCAATCCCGAAACCATAGCTCATGCTTTTGGAGTTTTCAATCGTACTGGAGTTTTCATAGCCAACACCAGCATCGAACGTCAGGTTCTTCTCAAAAACAGCCTGATTTTTCAAATCCCGGTTCCTTTGAAGGATATCGCGCCACTGTTCTGCTGATACGGTGTCACCTACCAGTTCCAGATTCGGTATAACCACCTTTTTGATCTGGTACCCCGAATACAGGAAGGTGGAGGCAAACTTGTCGGGGAATACCACCAGATCCGGTTTGATGTAGTATTCGCAGGCGCTGGTATCAAAACGAAGATCATCCGTAATACCAAAAAGCAGGTTCAGTGCGCCACCCACAAATACATCGGCATCCTCGCCCTGAAGCACACCATCGCCAGAGGTGGAAATAGTTTCATTGGCAGTCAGACATACCTCGGCAGAAGTATTGAAGTTGCCTTTGGTAGTAATACTCATGCCCATCTCCAACTCATTCTTGAGCTCGGTTTTAGTTTCTACCTCCGCGCCGACACCGGCAGACACCACAGTTTCTGTTCCCAGACTCAGCTTGAGACCCGTGCTCAGCTTGGTCGCAAGCGTGGTTCCAACGCCCCAGCCATTACACACCGTCGTTCCTTTCGATATGGTTGCACTCGATCCATCACCCGGCGGATCCCGCAAGATCATCAGCGGAATAGACGGTGATGTAGAGGTAAAGTTAACCTGCCGCGGGCGCTGACCCAATACCACTGCAGACGTTGAAATGGAATTTTGCTCGCCGTCTGCATTCGCAGCTATCGTCAGATTCTTGGTGTAGGGAGAGGCAATATTCGGGAAGCTCGCCTTGAAACGGTGCTTCAGCTTGCCAGTAGTCATCAGGGTATCGAAAGCCCCCATGTCCGCAATCTGGTTCTGTATCGTCAGAAGGGCCGTATCCAGATAACAACGTCCACCATCGTATTCCTGATATACCTGGATATCCGTCGAATAGGCGCCACCCTGTGACAGCATCTGCTGTCCGCAGGCATTCGTATCCAGCACCGTCAACTCTATCTGTGGAGGTGAGTAGTAGATGAAGTCGGTGGTGTCACTCACATCCGTCAGATCCACTTCCTTGCCACCCTGCAACTGGAAATAGTTGTAAATGACGTTGTTGGAGTGTTCCGTTACTGCCACAATGAACGGCAGCGGGGGTAATTTGTCGAACTTGAACTTGCCGTTTGCCTCGGTAAGCTGTTGCTCCTTGTAGTAACAACCGTCCAGTGTCTCTACCTTGACCTTGACTATGGCGCCTTCCGGAATCACACTCTTGCGGCAAATAGCGTTACCGGCCATCTGACCCTGAATATGACGCTTGATCTGGTTGCGGAACAATACACCCGCTACCGGAGAAGATATACTCTCTATTTCCCAAAAAGCAGGATAGTAGGTATGTGTTCTGTACACGGGTGTCAATTGTGCTGTGGCGCCCGGCTCAAATTCGATGGAAAAATAACCGTCCGAGTCAGTGAATATCGGCGGAGAGTTCCGTTTGCCATTCACTAAAATCTCTACCCCATCCTGAAAGCAGTCGGTTCCGTCGTAACGGACATACCCGCTCACCGGCACCGTACTCTGATCGGTGAAGTCCACCTGATCCACACTCGTATTCGATGGATTCAGTGTCACCAGACGGCTGGAAGGCGTGAACAGGTGCGGCTCTTCATTCAGAATAGCCGCTACGGTGCTGTAGGTGGCACCATATATAGTACCCTTGCCCGACAGCGAAAAGCCATAATCTTTCAGCTTGTCGCCACTTCCTTCGTTGAGCGGGAAATAGTTCATCAGATCGCCCCGGCGAAGATCGGTACCCACATTGGCTGCCAGCTGCAGATCGGGCAGCGATACCAGACTGCTGTAGAATACCACATCATCTATCAGGCCGGAAAAGTAGTTCACCAGCGAACCGCCGCTGCGACCGGCGCCCAGCGTCCAGACGGAACCGCCCGAAAAGTCGGAGGCCACCCCGTCAAAGGTGTGAG
>JBDLWO010000283.1:0-3539 GCA_039804245.1 Bacteroidota bacterium | reverse complement strand
CCCCTTATGGAGAAATCAATTCAGTTGGACCGCAAACAGCACCAATTCTCTATGACTCAATTGTCAGACTTGTCAGTAAATTTAATAAATGATGGGTTAAAACGATATTTATTTCCTGCTTTCTGTCGTTTAATCTGCAGTCATAAAAAAATGTCGAAAAACTGAGTACAGTTGAAAGGGTATCCGGACTTTTGCACCTCTCTAACCAATCTGTACAGAATCAGTCATGCAAACTGAAATGCTCTCCAGAGCAGTGAAATTCCTGCTGCTGCCGCTCCTGCATATTCTCGTTACGAATTTCACAGCAGCCCAGGACAGGCCCAATCACGCCTACTCCTTCGAGCAATTGGGCAATATGCTCCCCTCTCCCAACGCTTATCGCACTGCCGATGGTTCACCAGGCCCCGCTTACTGGCAACAGCGCTGCGATTATCGTATTGAATGTCAGCTGAATCCGGAAAAGCATGAGCTGACTGGAAAAGAGTGGGTAAAATATTACAACAATTCACCGCAAACACTCAGGTATCTGTGGCTGCAGCTGGATGAGAACGAGCACGCCGCGAACAACGACCTGCATCACGCCCACCCCCACAATATCAGCGAAACCATGAACGAGAAGGCCATGCGCATGCTGCAGGCCTGGACTGAATTCAGTGATTATGGCCACCGGATACTGGCCGTAAAGGATGGCAGCGGCAAGCCACTGAAGCATTTCATAGACAACACGGTCATGCGTATCGAACTGCCCGAACCGCTGGCGCCCGGCAAGACATTTGATTTCAGTATTGACTGGTCGTATGTTCTCATTGACCGTATCAACAATATTACTTTTGGCAGGGGCGGGTACGAATACTTCCCCAATGACGACAATTACCTATTCACGATTACACAGTGGTTCCCGCGCTTGTGCGTTTTCAGCGATTTTGAGGGCTGGCAAAGCGATCAGTTCACCGGAACGGGTGAATTTGCCCTCAACTTCGGTGATTATGACGTGAAAATCACACTGCCGGATGATTACGTGGTGGGTGGCACCGGGGTTTGTCAGAATTACAACCAGACCCTTGGCGCAGATCGCCTGAAACGCTGGAAGCAGGCGCAGAACGCCGCCCAGCCAGTAGAGATTGTAACCCTTGCCGAAGCAACGGCTGCAACACAGAAAAAACACAGTCAGCGTACCCGGACATGGCATTATAAGGCAGAAAATGTACGCGATTTTGCCTGGACAGCCTGCCGCAAGTTTATATGGGATGCCATGGCAGTTGATAACGGAGAGGGCAAAAAGGTGATGTGCATGAGCTATTACCCGATCGAGGCTTACCCGATTTACCGCCGGTACTCTACCAAAGCTGTTGCACATACGCTCAAAACATACAGCAAATTCAGTATCCCGTATCCCTACCCCACTGCCATATCAGTAGAAGCACAGAACGGTATGGAATATCCCATGATCTGCTTCAATCCGGGTCGTGCTCAGGAAGACGGTACATACTCGGAGGGCTCAAAAATGGCTGCTTTGACCACTATCTTTCACGAGGTAGGTCATAACTATTTCCCCATGATCATTAACTCAGATGAGCGCCAGTGGGCCTGGTTTGATGAAGGGCTCAACACGTTCATGCAATTCATTACCGAGCAGGAATGGGATAACAACTATGACTCTGATGACGGTCTGCCCCACACTATTACAGACTATATGTCGCAGCCCAGGGACAGACTGGAACCCATCATGACCAACTCGGAGAATATCGTTGACTACTTCTCCAATGCATACAAAAAGCCTGCTACTGCACTGAATATACTCCGCGAAACCGTCATGGGCCGCGAGCAGTTTGACTATGCCTTCAAAGAGTATTGCCGTCGCTGGGCATTCAAACACCCCACCCCGGCTGATTTCTTCCGGACTATGGAGGATGCCAGCGGTATGGATCTCGACTGGTACTGGCGCGGCTGGTTCTTTTCCACCGATGCGGTGGATATTTCCCTCGACAGCATTGAATGGAAACGCGTGGATATGGAAAACAATCCGGAAAGGAAGGAGCGGACATTCCCCAGAAAAGAGGAAAAACCGTTCGAAAGTCTCACTCAAACGCGCTACCGCGAGTCGGGCATCACTTTCCCGGTGGAACAGGATACCTCCCTGCAGGATTTTTACACCTTTTACAAGCCCTGGGAAACAGAAGACAGCGTTTCTACCAGTAAAATGATCAAGTTCGATCAGGTTTTCACAAAAGAAGAAAAGGAAA
This sequence comes from Bacteroidota bacterium, assembly GCA_039804245.1. Lineage (GTDB taxonomy): Bacteria > Bacteroidota > Bacteroidia > Chitinophagales > Saprospiraceae > M3007. The sequence goes on along the minus strand of JBDLWO010000283.1, from coordinate 1,296 downwards.
AGCTGTTCGGCGACAAGCACTACTACCAGCTGTGGTTCAGCAACAAGGGGGGACTGGTTATGCCGGTCGTGCTGGAATGGACATACACAGACGGCACGAAAGAAGTTGAGCGTATTCCGGTTGAAATCTGGCGGAAAAACGAGAAAAAATTCAAACAGGTATTTGTGAAGGTGAAAGAGGTGAAAAGTGTGAAACTTGATCCGTGGAAAGAACTGGCCGATATCAATGAGTCCAATAACTCCGCTCCGGTTCCGGCCACACCTACCCTCTTCAAAGTTTACAAAAGCGACAAGTTCGATCAGGGTCCCAACATGATGCAAAGAGCCCGGCAACGCAAACTGAATCGTCCATGAGCGAAATGTCCACCTTTGTCAGTCTGGGGTTTCACCACATCGCTGATCCACGGGCATTCGATCACCTCCTGTTTCTGGTGACGCTCTGTGCCGTGTATCGCCCTGCCGACTGGCGAAAGTTGCTGGTGCTCATCACTGCCTTCACCATCGGGCACTCAACTACCCTGGTGCTGGCGGGTACTCAACTCCTCCGTATCCCGTCTGATCTGGTTGAGTTGCTCATTCCGGTCACCATCGTACTGACGAGCCTGTACAATATTGCTTTCGGGGGAAACACCGGTGAAACTGGTACTTTTTCAGCGGCTGTTCGCTGGAATTACGCCATGGCGCTGTTTTTCGGATTCATTCACGGGATGGGGTTTGCCAATTATTTCGGCGCTCTGACGGGAGAATCCGGAGAATTAGTTTGGCCACTTTTTTCTTTCAATGTGGGTATTGAAATCGGACAAATTGCTATAGTACTGGTGTTTTTCGGTATTTACGCAGGCATCGAGGGCCTGATTCACTTCCGGCACCGCGACTGGAACCAATATGTTTCCGGACTGGGTGGCGGAGGGGCGCTTGTGCTGCTGATGCAGGGACTTTTCGAAAATATGTAGAATGTACTGGCTCTTTCTCGTCCTTCCCTTTCTGCATGACTTCAAAATGAGCGTGTGCGAGTTCATTTATGAGCCCTCCGACCGGCATTTTGAAGTCAAAGTGTATCTTTTTACCGACGATCTCACGCAGGCGCTCACGGGCGACCCGCGCGCGACCCTGCCCACGCGCGAGGCCATCAGCCAGTACATATTGCAGCACCTGGAACTGTATGTAAATAATTCGCGGCAGGAACTTCAGTTTTACTCCATCCGACAGAAAGAAGAACAGACACTGCTTCACTTCAGAACGCCAGCGCTGGCCAGTTCACCCTCCGGTGTTTACGTAAAAAACGACCTGTTACTGG
>JBDLWO010000282.1:0-6573 GCA_039804245.1 Bacteroidota bacterium | reverse complement strand
AGGATGACACCAGCACCAGATTGGTCGCGCCCGCGCACGCGGCCGAACCATTGGGTGTAATCAGCCCGGGAGCTACCGGCATCGGATGCACTACCACGGTGTCTCTGGACAAAATTTCCTCTACCGGGTGAATGATGTTCATGACCACGACAAGTCCGCCGGCAACGATGGTATCGTTGCTGAGAAAGTTGAATGAAACCGTACCACATTCATCATCGGCGCCTTCAACGCCGCTGTCCTCATCCATCACCCGGAGCTGGTAATTCCCGTTTCCGAGCAGCAGTCCCGCGTTGAAGGTATGTGGAAGCGTGACATTGGGTACATCGGGCGATGAATCGAACAGCAAGCCGCCGCTGTTCGGTGCCAGAATCTGGATATACATATCGGGCAGGCCCAGTCCGAAGGCATCAGAGCAGGCGGCCTGCAACACCCGAATATTTTCCAGCCGGTAACCTGTGGTATCAATGACGGTTTTACAGGAAACCTCATACGTACCCTCTCCTGTATAGGTGTGAGGCGGCGGATTTTCCCCTGTGAAAACGGGCGATCCGTCGCCAAAATTCCACTCATAGCTGATTCCGGGATTGCCTCCCGACGGAAGAAGATTGGTGAAAGATACCGTTGTGGTACCGCAACCTTCCGGATCGGTCAGGGAGAAGCCGGCAGTATTGCTCACTTTGGGGGCGATATACAGCTTCATCGGGAAAGTAGCTTCCTGGGTGAGGAAGAAAATCGTAGCACGGAGTGTTACACTCAGCGAAAAAGAGTCGTGTTCAAAGGGGGTTCCGCAGATTCTGAGGCATCCGTCGGTTTCAGTGGCCATGTCGAAAACAGACTTGCTGGGCTGCCAGTGCAGTCCGGCCGGCAGTCCGTCAATCGCCACGATTTCAAATTTGCTGATAACCAGTCCGGGCTGAGTGATACTGTCAAGCGCATAGACCGGCGTGGTTGTTTTGGGGAGCCTGAAGGAAATACTCTCGTCGTAGGGTACCCCGAACTGGCCGTCGGGCAGACCGGGCAGATAAACCGTGTCGGCGGGCAATCCCGCAGGCACCTGCGTCTGGCAACCCGGACAACCGGTTTGAGCAACAGAGAACAGGGGAGAGAACAGTGTGATCAGAATGGCAAGGGAAAAAGTGCGCATATACTTGAACATTTGGTTACAAAAAATAATCAGAGCAAGGCGGAAACGCTATGCTGCCTGCCGGCGGGCACGGGGATGAAGAAGTATATAAACAGGATAGAGACGCGCAGACCGACGGGTCGCGCCATGAGAACGGGAAGGGAGGCGAAGATAGGTCAAACTGACGGAAATAAACAAATAACGGCCCCGGAATTGTGCATATTGCACCCTGATGAAATCTTTTAGGTCAAAAATACGTTAATCTTCAAGTGATTTTTCCGGTATGAAATACGTTATTCTTCTTCTGAAACTGGTCGTGTTCGTGTCTGTACTGCTTGTCCGTCTGGACGAGTGGGATATTTCATGGGTTTATTCCGGCTCAAAATACCGGAATGCCTTTAACTACTACAAGGACTCGCTGGCCAACGTCATCATCTTCCTGATCTTCCTTGATTTTGTGCAGTTTGTGGTGGTGGGTATCTATCGCCGTCGCCACAGGGTACGCGGCGATGACAATTTCATTGTGGGAATGGGACATATTTATTCCATCCTGCTGGTGATGGGTGTGGTAGTCGGTATTCTGTCGCTCTTTCAGATAGATGCACGGCAGTTATTCACCTCTCTTTCCATCGTGTTCGCTGGTCTGGCACTGCTCACCAAGGATTATATTTCCAATATGATCAACGGGATGGTCATCACCTTCTCCGGACAAATCAGTATCGGCGACAACGTGAGTGTAGGGAAGCACCGCGGGAAAATCATTGACATCACGCTGCAGAATATTCATCTGCTGAACGACGATGACGATATGATTTTCATACCCAATAATACACTGCTCACCTCCGAGGTAATCAATTATACCAAAAGGGAGATCAAGCGCACGAGTATTGACTTCGAGATTGACCTCCGGCACCTGAAAACAGTGGAAGAACTGGAACAGAGCCTCATAGACGTGCTCTCCCCCTTTCAGGATCTGATTCAGCCCGACAGTTACTATCTTCGGGTAGCGGAAGTGGCCAAAGACAGCGTTTCCATGAAGTTTCAGTATATTCTCAAAGAGCCCAACAAAGACCTGGAGCGACTGATCCGCCGCAAAACCATCCGCCGGCTCGTGGAAATCATCAGTGAGCGGGAAAAAATTGCTGACCAGATACCCGATTTGCCTGATTCCGCGGGACACGGAATTATTTGATGATTTTCGTCATTTATCTGCAATGTATATTCTGCCTGGCGTACATTCGCCCCGACAGATTTATACACAATGACTAATGCACCAATTGAGTCCGCCATTCGCGAACTGGAAACCTACAACAAACAGGGAGAAAGCTATACCGACGCTACCGGAAGGTATGGATGGCGGAACCCTATCAGAGCCGACACCGGCGATTTGCTGCGCATTCTGACAATCGCTGCCAATCCGCTCAGGGTACTCGAGATCGGCGCCGGACACGGGCTCTCCACCTTGTATCTCGCAAGTGGACTCGCCAGTCACGAAACCTGCCATATCGACACCATCGAGTTCGACCCGGGGGTTGCCGAAAGTACACAGCAGCGCATGAACGATTGCATGGCACCTGTCAGGGTACATACCGGCGATGCGCTGGATGTTATCAGAACCCTGAACGGGCGTTATGACCTGATTTTCTTTGACGCTCAGAAAGACAAGTACCACGATCACCTCAAAGCCCTGATTGACCGTCAACTTACCGGCCCCGGAAGTATCATCCTTGCAGACAACGTAACCGACCGTCGTACGGAGTGCCAGCCTTTTCTCGACTGGTTCGTTACTCAAGGAATCAATCACTACATACTTCCCACTGAATGTGGCCTGCTGGTGGCCCGTCTGTAATTTTTAATGAGTCAGCAACACGAACCAAAGAAGAAACTCACTGTCTTCGAGCCATATCAACCGCTCAACCAACTGGGATTCCTGCACACACGCTGGCGCGGGAAGGTATATCCGCCCTTTATGGATCTGAACGCTATCCGTACCCTGTGCGACACCTGGGAAACGGATGAGCATGACATTTTCATCAGTACACACCAAAAAGTAGGCACCCACCTCACCAAAAAATATGTGGTGGAAATACTGCGAACGGCCATTCGTTATCCTGAATCGCACAATATGGGCAGTGGCGATATAGGTCACGGAACAGTACCCTGGCCCGAGGTAACTGCATCGCAGCATGGTTTGCCGTATTTTCGCGATTTTCTGGAAAAAACCGCCGGCTATCCGCGACCCTGGTACGCACACTGTTTTGTAGATGACATGCCCGCAAAATATATTCACCCGAAGTCAAAATTCATCGTTTGCCTGAGAGACCCGCGGGGTGCCGCCGTTTCGCAGTACTTCTTCTACCGTTCACACCCGCTGCTCGACGTATCGGCCGATATGACAATGGATGAATTTGTGGATATATTCGTGGACGGCGACCTGTATTTCGGAGATTATCACCTCCATGCTCTCAACTGGATTGAAAGTGCCGGAAAACAGATACCCCGGGAAAGTATCCTGTTTCTCCGATATGAAGACCTCGTGGAACGCAAAATGACGGTGGCAAGACGCATAGCCCGCTTTCTGGTACCCAACGTGCCAATCACCGATGAGCAATTTGAAGCCGTTGTGGACAGCACCGGATTTGAAACCATGAAGCAGGGTATCAGGGAAAATCCGGGAAGTTTCCATTTCAACCCGGAAACTTTCTTCAGGTCGGGCAAAACGCGCGACTGGGAAGCGCATTTATCTGAAAAAGCCGTTAAGGCCATTGACGCCAAAACCCGCCGACTGTGGGGCAATGACCTGGTTACCCCGTCCCTCAGCGGCGTACAAACACTTGAAAATGACTGAAAATGGACAATATGCTGATCGCCGATGTGAAACATATCCTGGTGCGCGACCTCCACGCCATGGCAGGTGAAGTGGCCGACACACCTGATGAACATCTCTGGGAGGCATTGCCGGGTGTCATCAATCCTGTGGGAACACTCGCCCTGCACGTCTGCGGCAATCTGCGGCACTTTATCGGAGCACTGCTGGGAGACAATGGCTACCTGCGCGACCGCGACAGGGAATTCAACCTGCGCGATATGCCGAAAGAAGAACTTCTCGGAGAAATAACGGATACGGCAATTGCAATTGCGGCAGCGCTGGATGGACTCGATTCCGCCCGCCTGAACGATCCCATGCCGGCACCGCCACCACAGCATCAGGGTCGGACAATCGGCTTTTTTCTGGTCCAGCTATGCTGTCATACACATCGTCATCAGGGTCAGCTCAACTATCTGCGCCGCATCAAAAAAGGCATCTGATTACACCATGAAAAATGTCTGTTACCCTTTTATGCTGCTCTGGACAGCTATGGCTCCCGCTTTCCTCTTCGCCAAAGAATGGCACGTTGGCCCCTCGCGCGCATACACAACGCCCGCGCAGGTGAGCAATCTGGTCTCCGATGGCGACACGATCAGTATTGATGCCTCCCTCTATCCCAATCACCCGCAGGTATATTTCACCCGGAACCGGCTGCTGCTGCGCGGAGTGGGTGGCCGGCCCCGACTCGAAGCAGGAGCCTCGCTGGCGGGCAATACCAACGGCAAAGCCATATTCGTCATCAGCGGCGCCGATTGCGTGGTCGAAAATCTGGAATTCGCCAACGCGGCAGTACCCGATCACAACGGCGCTGGTATCAGACAGGAGGGCTGTAACCTGACGGTGCGATATTGTTTTTTCAACGGAAATGAAATGGGCATACTGGGAGGTGCCTACACAGATTGTACGGTCACCATGGAGTACAACGAGTTTTCCAACAACGGAAGCACCATTAATCCCGGCTACCAGCACAATATCTATATCGGCAGAATTGATACATTTGTATTCAGGTACAATTATAGTGTAAACGCCATCGCAGAGGGACATGAACTCAAGAGCAGAGCGAGAAACAATATCATTTTATACAATTATATCGGCAACCAGACCACAGAAGACAGCAGAACGATTGATCTGCCCAATGGCGGCACAGCCGTACTGGTCGGGAATGTGATTGAACAGGGGCCCTCCTCAGCCAACAGCAATCTGTTCGGATACGGTATGGAAGGACTTTCCAATCCGGCCCCGCACAACGTTTGGGTGGCACACAATACCTTCGTGAACAAAAAGTCAACCGGAAACTTCATCCAGGCAGGAGCCGGAACGGATACGCTTTTCCTCAAAAACAATATTCTGGCGGGAGCCAAAACTTCCGGACTGATACAGGGCGCCCCCGCGCACCTCGACTCATCCGGTAACGTGATCAACAACAATATCAGCGCCATCGGATTCGAAGATCCTGCGACTTTCAACTATCATCTGACGGCAGGCTCTCCGGCGGTGAACCGCGGAATCCGGCTGAACAAATATGTGGGCAGCTACTCTCTCGACCCGGAATGGGAGTATGCCGATACAGCGATGAACACACCGCGCCCCCTGTCCGGCTCACCCGACGCCGGCGCTTTTGAATACCCTCAGGCATCGGCAGCACAGGAACCCGGCAGCAACACCCTGTCGGTATTTCCGAACCCTTGCCGGGATATTCTGCACATCACAGGTGCTGAACAGATAACGTACAGCATCCATGACGCTGGCGGACGTTATATACAGGGCGGACTGACGCTGCGGGGGAGTATCCGCACAGGCGACATGGTACCGGGAGTTTACTTTCTGCGTATCGGGAACAAATCATGCGTGTTTGTGAGAGAATGACATCTGATAATTGATGGCCGAAGACAGCCGATGGACCGAATACTACTCATTGGCCACGGCGCGTGTTGATAGTCCAGCGGATACCCAACAGCAGGCGCTGGCGCTGTACAGGAGCATAATTATAGGTCGGATCAAAGGTAAATCCGTGAGGATTATCCACGTCTGTCTGCCTGTCGAAGGGATCGAAGGCCCGCATGATGACGTCCTCACGCGGGTAAAAACCAGTCAGATTTTTCACTGCCGCATACAGTTTCAGGCCCTCCTTCAGTTCTCTGGAAAACTGGATATTGTGTATGGCAAACCAGGGGGAGTACCCGGGCCTGTAGTCGTTGGGGAATACGGGCAATCGCATGGGACTATTCACATTACCCGTATAATCAAGGGTAATTTTGAAGGCAGGAAGGGGACAGGTAACTGCCCACGTACCTGAAAACGGCGGGGCATAAAGTTGAGACAAACGCTGTCCGTTCTCTTCCCGGAAAACATTCAGAGCCGTTACACCGGCCACTATCCTGTAGCCATGCATAAAACTGAAATCCATATTCAGCGCTGCACCTGAAGACACTGCATACCCATCGAGGTTATCGTAAATAATAAGATCAGGATCCGTGTCGTAGTCTGGCAGAATCTGGTTGAAAAAGCGTGTATAAAACAGGGATCCGTCGAGTGTTATGACACTGGCATGAGCGGGAAAAAACTTGCGGGTGTAATTGAT
>JBDLWO010000281.1:0-3818 GCA_039804245.1 Bacteroidota bacterium | reverse complement strand
CTGAACAACAACAAGCGCGACAACTGGATTGACCTGCACAACCTCAGGGTCATCAAGTATGGCAACGTTTTACACCTGGATTGTCACCTGACTGTTCCGTGGTATTTCAACGTCAACGAGGCGCACAAGGAAGTGGATGAGCTTGACAAACTGATCGGTGACAATTTCTCACACACACTGGAAATGTTTGTGCACACCGACGGGTGCGTGCCTGCCGGTTCGTGCCGCGTTTGTCCGCTCACAGATTGTTCCAAACGGGAGGCTCAGTTCAATGGTCGTTTTGAATGGACCTTCGAGAATATTACCAATGATGCAAAACACGGTTTTCAAACCGGTTGAATAAGATCCCACAGATTACCGTACAAATCTTCGAATACCGAAACAGTACCATATTCTTCCTTCGATGGCTCGCGGATAAACTTTACACCCCGTGAGCGCCAGTTTTCATAGTCCCGATAAAAATCGTCCGTATGGAGGAAAAGGAAAACCCTGCCTCCCGTCTGGTTCCCTACCCTGCCGGACTGTTCTTCATTTGCTGCCCTGGCGAGCAACAGGCTGCAGGCAGAGCCTTTGGGGGCCACCCGAACCCATCGTTTGGTTTCGCTGAGCCGTGTATCTTCCAGCAACTCAAAATCAAGTACACCGGTGAAGTAATCAATAGCTTCATCGTAGTCGGCCACGACAAGCGAAATCTGAAATATACCCATCAGAACAGATTGAGAAATGATAGTTTCAGACGCAAAATTATAAATTGACAGAAATAATTCAGGAGGCACTTGGATATTCAGAAAATCTTTAAACCTTTGCTATGTTCAAACATAGTCTGCAATGGGTTACAGGATCGACACCAACGGGAAAGCGCCACTGCACAAGAAAGTGGAGCGCATGATGCGGCAGCTGATTGCAGAACCGCCCTATTGTGATGGTGAATTTCTGCCCAAAGAGGTAGAAATATCCGAAAAACTGGGGGTTTCGCGCAATACCGTTCGTTTCGCAATCAGTAAACTGGTGCACGACGGACTTCTTATAAGGCGGAAAGGCATAGGTACCCGGGTGGCGCCCAGGCGGATACCAACGCGACTCGACAGTTGGTGGAGTTTTACCAGAGAGATGCAGAGTCGTGGCATTGAAGTAGTGAACTTCGAAATTGATGTGCGCATAGTACGGGCCAGCGAAGAAGCATCAGAAGCGCTGCACGTCAACCAGGGAGTTACGCTTATTGAGGTGCTGCGGCTGCGGGGCACCGAAAGTGGTCCCAGCCTGCTCACCATCTCCAGTTTTCATCCGCGTTTGAAAATGACGGGCCACGAGGATTTCTACCGCCCCATGTACCAGATGCTGGAGGAGGATCTGGGGGTTATTGCCGCTTTTTCGAGAGAAGATATCAGTGCCATCGCAGCCGATGAATGGCTCGCCGACAAACTGAATCTCGAGGTGGGTGACCCGGTTCTTTACCGCCGGCGAATAGTCAGCGACACAGACGGACAACTCATTGAATACAACAAAGTCTATTACAAGGGCGAAGGGTTCAGCTACTCCATTGACATCGCCAGAGGCTGATGAACTTCACCTTTCATTCATTTCCAATCGGTATGCCGATTTATGAAAAAATTACACGCATGAAACACCTGTTACCAGTTTTTCTGTTTTTCTGCACACTGAACGCAGTCTTATCCCAGGCAATTGCGGGGAAAGTGACTTCCTCTGAAGACGGTCAGCCACTCACCGGAGTTACTATTGCTGTGAAAGGTTCCTCCAGCGGCACCGTGACAGATGGATCCGGGTCATTCTCCATTAACTGTCAGAAGGGATCTATCCTTACCTTCTCCTATACAGGATTTCAGACAAAAGTTCTGACTGTGGGGGATGAAAAGAACCTCACGGTTGTACTCGAGCCTTCCGCTTCGCTTCTTCAGGACGTGGTAATCGTGGCCTATGGAACAGTAAAAAAGAGCGATCTTACCGGCTCTGTGTCGTCCATAACAGCGGAGGATCTGGTGAAAACAGCGCCTGTTTCGCTGGATCAGGCCATACAGGGTCGCGCGGCAGGCGTGCAGGTCACGCAGGTGAGCGGGCGCCCGGGAGGTGAAACATCCATCAGGATAAGGGGGAGCAGTTCTATCAACGCCGGGAACGAACCTTTGTATGTAGTGGATGGAATGCTTATCACCAGCGACAACGGCCAGACCAATGCCGGTGGAATTGCGGGCTCCGGGCTAAACGGTTTGTCGGCAATTTCCCCCAGCGATATCGAGCGGATAGAAATATTGAAAGACGCCTCTGCTACTGCACTTTACGGCTCAAGGGGCTCCAACGGTGTAGTGCTGATCACTACCAAAAGAGGCAAGGCCGGTCAGTCCGGCATGTCTTTCGACTCTTATTTTGGCATACAACAGGTGTCGAAGAAGCTGGAAATGCTGGATGGCGAAGATTTTGCCCATTACATCAATAACTACAGTCTGGATGCCAAACTTCCGCTCGACGTTCGTTACCTGATTCCGGAAAATATCGGAAAGGGTACCGACTGGCAGGATGCGATATTCCGCACTGCACCCATGCAGAGTTACCAGTTGAGCTCTTACGGCGGTACCGAAAACGGACAGTATTCGATCAGTGGAGGATATTTCAAACAGGATGGTATTATCCTGAACTCGGATTTCGAGCGTTACAGTTTCAGAAGCAACCTGGATCAGAAAATCGGAAAAAGAATAAAAGCCGGCAGCAGCCTGAGTGTCAGCTTCATCAAATCAAATGGCGTTCTGACGGGTGCGCAGAGCGCCGGCACAGGTACACTGTTGCCCGGTGCCACTATTTCGGCGCTGCTCTTCCCTTCCACCCTGCCGGTGCTTGATCCTGCCCGTGCAGGAGGCTACACTTTTCAGGACGACCGCGGAAGAAACATCGGTAACCCGGTGGCCGATGCCCGGGAAACAGATAATATTTCCAATTATGGTCGTGCTATAGCCAATGCCTATGCCTCTTACATGATTGTTCCCGGACTTACCCTCAAGGCCAGTCTCGGTGTTGACGGATTTTCATCCAAAGACAATCGTTTTGTTCCCAATTTCCTGAAAAGAGGAGAACCAAGCAACGGATCGGCAGTGGTGGCTACAGCAGGTGGTATCAGCTGGCTCACAGAATACACCCTCCAGTACAACAAATCACTTGGTGAAAGACATAATTTTGACGCCCTGATTGGTAACACCTACCAGGGTTTCCACTCCCAACGTCTTTTTGCATTCTCACTCGACTTTCCCGATAACAGAACAGGCTGGCACAGCCTGAGTGCTGGCCAGAATCCACAACCGGCTGGTACCGGTGAGCTTACATGGGGTATTGTTTCCTATCTCGGCAGGGTCAATTACGCTTTTGACAACCGACTGCTTGTGACACTCACAGGTCGGGTAGATGGAGCGTCCAAATTCGGTATCAATGACAAATATGGCTTTTTTCCATCGGGCTCTGTAGCCTGGAAGCTGCACGAGGAAGAGTTCCTGAAAGATGTGAGCTGGTTATACAGTCTTAAAACACGTCTGAGCTACGGGGTCATCGGCAATCAGGAAATTGCCCCATATTCTTCACTGGCAACAGTAGGAGCCATTGGTCAGGGTACCTTCAACAATTCAGAATCTTACATTGGACAGGAACCGCTGCGCTATCCGAATCCGGACCTTCGCTGGGAAAGAACCTCTCAACTTGATTTTGGTGTGGATGCCGAGATTGCCAACGGACGTTTCGCCGTCACGATCGATGTGTATCAAAAACAGACATCAGACCTGCTGCTATATACCCCGCTGCCCGCCACTTCAGGTTTTACA
>JBDLWO010000280.1:0-5455 GCA_039804245.1 Bacteroidota bacterium | reverse complement strand
AGTCGAAGGGGCCCCACTCATCCATGATGATAAACTGTCGGCCGCGCGGAAATTCGGCGGGCAGTTCCGCCAGCATGCCATCTGGCAGACTGTCGGGCTCGCGGAGTTCAACGAGCGGGATGTCGAGCGGACCGTAGGGGTTGTCGGGAGTGCCTGTATGCGAAAAATTGACCGTTCTGGAGGAGGCCAGCACCGGATCTTTCCACACGACATTGAGGTCGTCGAGCGTGCCATAGATGTCGTTCCGGAAGAATTTGAGCCCCTTGTTGGGCCTCGGAACTGTCAGCAGTTGTTCAAAATCATGGAAAAGGTTCTCTCCGTTGACCGAAACGCCTTCCGAGTTGGCAATCTTCAGCGGTTTTCTGACGCTCAGGAATACGTTCCGGTCAATAATCCAGTCGCGGCTTCTCACGTCTCTCTTTTGGGCGTAACCCCAGTCGGCCGGTTGTGATTCCCGTGCCCAGATATGGATGCCGGTGGAGTCGTCCATGAACAGATTTCTGGCGATGGTATCGTTTTGTCCGTGTTCGATGGCGATGCCCGTCCTGCATTTGGCGATGAGGTTGCCCATGATTTTCGACTGGTAGCTGTATCCGCCCCATATTCCGTGGGTGCACTCCTGGATCATATTGCCCTGTATGGTATTCCGGGAAAACGTGACTTCAACGCCGTTGGTGGGGGCATAGCTGAAGTCGTTGCCATAAATCAGGTTGTCGTTGCAGCCACCCTCGCCGGTGTCCATGGTGGACTGTCCGGCCCACAGGAACAGTCCATCGCCGGAATGTGTGACGGAGTTGAAGGCGATGAGGTTGTTGCTGCACTGTTCATAGAGCAGGATACCCGCCGAGTCTTGTCCGCGTTCGTAGAACCCGTGGGAGTAGCCGCGCACGTTCCAGTCGAGGAAATTGTGCATGATCTTGTTCCGGCTGCTGCGGTACATGCCTATTCCGAGTCCGGAGTTATAGTGGAAGTAATTGTTGTACACAACCGCTTCGGTGCAGCCCGTCATGAGCAGTGCGTTCTGGCATCCGGTAGCCTTGCAGCCCTTTATGGTGGCACCGGAGCAGTTTTTCAGGTAAACAGCGGCGCCGTAACGCAGCCATTCGTCCTTTTCGTTCTGGTGATAGCTCAGCCAGTCTGAAAAATCTTCCCGTTCGCGGATGGAGTGCAGTCTGGGGCGGTAGTTATAGGAAAAGTCGCAGTTTTCCAGTCGCAATGACGAAGCGTTTTCGGCCAGCAGAGCCACCTTGAACCCCCTGACGCGGGCATTTTTCAGTGTAACGAACTTCCCTTTGACGCGAATGGCCAGTCCGGTGAACAGGTCGGGGCGATCTGCGGCAGCGGTACTGACCAGTTCGGCCTCGTTGAAGTCAACCGTAATGCCATCCCCTTCGATGGTTATGACCGGTACGATGGTATTCGTCCCGGCGTGGGAGAGGTAGGTTTGCGCATCGGCCATCAGCACATATCGCTCCTTTTTTACTGTACACGACTGGCTGATCACCAGATTCTGCGTGAGGGTGATTTCGGGCGGGCGGGTGGCAAACAGCGCCGGGAAGAGTAGGAGAATGGCGATACGCATAACAGAGACGAAGTGTGGGGCAAATATACCGGCTGAAGCCGTTGGTGAGAGATGTTACAGGGTATTAATGACAACTGCATTATCCTTTCATACCGGACTTTCACGATAAAAGCCGGTGCCGAACAGGAAAAACGGGCGCTATTCAGGCCATGCCGTAGTGGGGGAGGCTGGATTTTTATTACCGGACCGGGTACCTGTTTCCCCTGAAAACGACTGAGCACCTCCGGTTTTCCGGAGGTGCTCAGACAGAAAATTACCGCTCGAAGAAAAACGGTCTGTCGGGCTTTTCACCGGCAGTACCGGAGGCCTGACGTTCCCACTCCTTGTGGTCAATTGGGCGGAGGGGCGACAGCTTCTCTTTTTTGAGTCCGGCATTGAGGTCGGTCAGCTCCTTTGCGAAGAACGCATCTGCTTTGGCGCGTGCCTGCCGGAGTTCTTCCGTTCTGACGTTGGCGCCTTCCATCACCGATTGTGTGGGCAGGTCGTCAGACATGACCGAATACACGTACAGGCGTCCGATGCGTGCGCGCAGGCGCTGTTCGCCCGTGATACCTTTCGATTCTATGTGTTCGGTGAGCGTTTTGCGGTGCTCTTCTATGGAGGCGCTGTACGCTTCCAGCTTTGCCTTCAGCTTTTTATCCTTTACCTGCGTTGCCCGTGCGTTCACGCTGTCGCGCAGATTGTCCAGCTGGGCTACAAGGAATCCGAGGTCTTCCACCATGCGGAACAGGCGATCGGCAGCTTCGCTTTTTTTGGCGTAGTCGAGATCGGGCTGCAGCGGATCGGGTGTCAGCGTCAGCGTTCCCTCTTCGGTGTATTTCCCGGCGTTGATGCGCACCTTGTAGTTGCCCGGCGCGGCCATGCGGCCCATGAAACCGGCATAGACGCCCATTTCACCCTGCACGAGTACCCCTTTTGCCATCTTTGGAGGTGCGGTGCGCATATCCCAGCGAACTACGTTGATACCTTTCCGCTTGGTACCGGGGAAGGAGATCAGTTTGTTGCCGGCGGCATCAAGAATATCAATCGTCACATCGCCGGTGGCCATTCGGTCTTTCAGGTAGTACTGGATTACTGCCTGTTCGCTGGCATTGGGACCTGCGTAGGAGTCCGTGTTGGGGAATCCCTGTCCGTAGTGCCCGCTTGTAACCGCTGTGGGGCGGGTGGGGAGCATTGCGAGATCCCTCTGCAGCAGTTCGGCCGACAGTTGCCGCAGCGGAGAGATGTCATCAATGATAAAGATGCCGCGTCCGTGGGTGGCAATAACCAGGTCGCTGGTTTTGGGCTGAATCACCAGGTCGCGCACGGCCACCTGTTCAGGCATTTTTGATTTGTAGAGTATCCACGACTGGCCGGCATCGTGGCTGAAGTAAAGACCCATTTCCGTTCCGAGGAAGAGCAGGTCGGGATTCACCAGATCCTCGATGATCACATGTGCGAATCCCTGCAGATTCTGGTCGTTGCTGATTACTGTCCACGTTTTACCGCCGTCTTCCGACCGGGCGGCATACGTTTTCATATCGCCGTATGCGTGGTTATCGAAAGTGGCATACACGACATTGCGGTTGAATCGGCCGGGTGTAACGCGGCTTACCCATGCACCTGCCGGTATTCCTGTAATATTTTTTGAGAGGAGTTCCCAGGTTTTGCCGCCATCGCGGGTAACCTGCAGATTTCCGTCGTCGGTACCCACGTAGAGGAGGTTTTCGTCGAGTGGTGACGGGCCGATGCTGAAAATCGTGCAGTGATTTTCGGCGGAGGTATTATCCACCGTTACACCGCCACTCTGGGCCTGCTTCTGTTTTTCGGCATTGTTGGTGGTCAGGTCGGGTGAGATACGCTGCCAGCTTTTGCCGCGGTCGCCGGATTTGAACAGATACTGGGCTCCCATATAGATGGTGCCCGGGTTTTTGATACCCCTGACGATGGGTGTATTCCAGTTCCAGCGGTACTTTTCGCCTTCCTGCAGCGGTTGAGGCTGTATGAACTGTGACTGGTTGGTTTTGATATTGGTGCAGGTGATTTCACCGCCCTGACTTTCGCTGAAGACAAAGTTTGGGTCCAGCGCGTCGGGTTGTACCCAGAAGCCATCGCCCCCGCCGACACTTTCCCAGTCCCGGTTTTCGATACCGCCTGTACTTTGGGAGGGTCCGCGCCACGAGCCGTTGTCCTGCAGGCCGCCATAGACATAGTAGGGCGACTGCTCATCAGTCTGCACATGATAGAACTGCGATACCGGGAGCGTGTTGAGGTGCGTCCAGGTGACGCCCTGATCGAGGCTCATATAGACACCGCCATCGGTTCCGAGGTACAGGTGATTGGTGGCGTTGGGATTGATCCAGAGTGCATGGTGATCGGAGTGGACCCAACCGCCTGCGTTGGAGGCTTCGCTGAAGGAATATCCTCCATCGGAGCTGATGGACAGAGAAAACGCAGGGCGGTACACCCGTTTTGGGTCTTTGGGATCCACAACCAGCGTACTGAAGTAGAAAGGGCGGGCGGTTACATTCGGATTGGCGCTCTGGTATTTCCATGATTCACCTGCATCAGCGGAGATGAGCAGGCTTGTTTTTTCACTTTCCACGATCGCGAGCATGTTATCGGGCGCGCCGGGCGCGAGTGCGAGCGCAATACGGCCGAAAGTGCCTTCGGGGAGTCCGCTGGTAATTTTACGCCAGTTTTTGCCGCCATCGGTACTTTTGAACAGGGCGCTGCCGGGGCCGCCCGATACAAACGAGTAGGGCGTGCGGCGGAACTGCCACATGGAGGCCAGCAACACATCCGGATTGCGCGGGTCCATGATGATATCGGCGCAGCCAGTTTTTTCATCGGTGTAGAGAATTTTCTCCCAGTTTTTGCCGCCGTCGGAGGTTTTGTACAGTCCGCGGTCGGGGCTGTCGCTCCACAGTTTGCCGGGTACGGCCACGTAGGCGACATTACCGTCGGAGGGGTGCAGCACGATTTTGGAGATATGTTCAGAATTTTCCAGCCCGATACGGTTCCAGTTTTTGCCGCCGTCGGTGGATTTGTACATACCCATTCCGACGGACACACTGTTGCGCATATTGGATTCGCCGGTACCTACCCACACCGTTTCGGGTTTATTCTGGTCAATCGCGATGGCGCCGACACTCTGGGGATATTTTTCAAAAACCGGTTCAAAGGTAAAACCGGCGGTCGTGGATTTCCAGACACCGCCGCCGGCTGTGCCGACGTACAGGATTTTGGGTGTTTTATTTACCCCTTCGATGGCAGTGATACGGCCGCCCATGACAGCCGGGCCGATGCTGCGCGCTTCGATAGCGCCGTAGGTAGAAGAGGATACTTTAGTTTGAGCAAAAGTGCCGGCTGCCATACCCAGCAGCATAAAAGGAAGAAGAAAGCGTTTCATAGTTATTTTATTTGGCCGGAAATAACAACGGGCGCCGGCAAGCACCGGCGCCCGTTGAAAACAGGAGATCATTTACTTTTTGGGCATTTCGAAGATTTTGTTGTCCACCGTCGGGTTGATTTGCAGGTTGGTGATGGTGACCGTGGCTGGTCCCATGGGGCTTTCCTGTTGCATGGTGTAGGGGTAAACAAATCCGAGATCCGTTTTGGTATGGTTGGAGAACAGGGAAGCCGATTCCACTGTTTGGCCGTCCACTTCTTCTACAGTAATCTGTTTGATTTCGTAGAAAGTTTCCGGGTCAATGAACGTATATTCCGTTTTTTTGCCTTTGGAAATCTTGATTTTGTAGGCTTCGGTGCCATCCACATCTTCTTTGCCTACATATTCGAGGGTGTAGCCCTTGTCCTTGTAGCCGGGCAGCGTGCCATCAATATCGAGCATATCCTTCATGGATGCTACCTGATCGGGCGTGAGTGGTTGCG
>JBDLWO010000279.1:0-8378 GCA_039804245.1 Bacteroidota bacterium | reverse complement strand
CCTTCTCGTCCGCAGGACTGCCCATGGTAAAAGTGCCGCCCTGTACTTCAACGAGAGGATAATCAAAAAAAAACAGCCTGCCTGAGCAAATTGTCAGGCAGGCTGCAAACTGATAAATCCGGGATCAGTTTTTCCCTTTGGGTGCGTTCGGATCAACCGGCGGTTCTTCCTTCCCGAAAGCATCCTTCATTTCCAGAATGGGCTTCTGTTTCTCCGGATCGGTTTCGAGTTCCAGCCATTTTGTGATAGAATCATTGAAGAGCGCTTCCTCTTTCTTCACAAAATGACAGTACGAGGTGTATTGGTAAGCCGTGAGCAGGTCTTTCTTGTTTTTCACCTTGTCAACAGAGGCCAGTTCGGCATATTTCTGGTAATAAACCAGCGCTCTGCCGTACTCATTGGCGAGTTCCGGATTGGCAGCAATTTCATCGGGTTCTGGATCCCCTGTGGCAGCAGCCTTGGCGCTCCAGAGCCAGCCAATAGTAGCCGTCGGTTTCACCTCGGTAATCTTTTTGAACGTCACCAGCGACTTGTCGAAACGCAGCGAGTCGCTCTTGCAGTAATACTGCGAGAGACCCAGTTTATACAGATAAGTGGCATAGTTTGCATCCGTTGAAGGCAGCGAATCAATGTAGTGACCATAAGCCTCGGCAGCTGCGCATTGATCTTTGCGCGTGTACAGCAAGTCTCCGATATCCCTGTTCAGCGACCAGCGACCACCGGTGGTATCCATTTTGATGGCCGTCCGGTAATCCTGAATGGCGCGCAAGGTGTCGCCCTTGCCCTTTATGAGCAGGTTGCCGTGGTACTCATAGTCGGAAACCAGCACCTTGTCGGGGGTAACGATTTTGAAGTACTCGTCGAGTATCTGAAGACCGCGCTGATAGTTGCCATTTTCGTAATCGCAGTAGGCAAGAAGGCGGCGCAGATAGTTTTTGGAACCATCCTTGGCCAGGATTTTGGCTACGAGCTCGGCACAACCCACACAATCTTTGGTGATGAAAAGGCAGTTGGCGAGCTGCATTTCGTCTTCGATGACCACTTCGGCGCCCTTTGCCACCAGTTCTCTGTATGCTTTGGTCGCATCTTCCCACTTGCGTGCAAAGTAGAGGTATTCTGCCTTGCCGCGAAGAGCGGGGGTGAAGTTGGCCTGTGCAGCGATGGCTTTATCGAAATACTGGAGGGGCTTTTCCGGCACCTTCGCTGCCTTGTACACCATGGCAAGCATCAGCTTGGGCAGCGGATTTTTGGGATCTGCCAGTTCGGCGTACTCATAGTTGAGCGCTGCACGACCACCGTCGGGCATTTCTTTGTAGCAGTATGCCAGTGCCATCAGCGTGGCATAGTCCTTCGAATTGATTTCAATGGCTTCTTTCAGCAATTCCTCACAACGCGTCAGGTTAGCCTTCTTGCTGCCCGGCGCCACGTAAAACAGATACGATTCACCGCGCTGGCGCAGCACAGCAGCATCTTTTTTGCCCTTGGAAGCAGCCCTTTTCAGGTTCTCGTCGGCAGTCTGAATATCGTCTTTCAGCAGAGCAAGGCGGGCAAGTGCCACAAAAGCGAGCGGGCCATCGGCCTTTGCATCAAAGGCTGCCTGAAACTGCTCACCAGCTTTTGCCTTGTCTCCCCTGGCCAGATACATGTTACCCAGCGTAAGTCTGGCGTCCTGGTCGGTCGGGTCGGCTTTGACAAGCGCAGAATAAATTTCAATAGCCTTGTCCCATTTTTCAAGCTGGAATGCTGTCATACCATCCGCTTTCGTCTGAGCAGAGACAATCGCTGCGGAAAACATCACCGCCAGGAAAAAAACCTTCTTGAGAAGAGTTGTCATTTTACGGAAAATTAGTTTGTTAGATTTCGTCTTCGAAATTGAGGCGCGAATTTCTGCTTTTATGACGTTTTATTCGCAAAAAGTATATATTAATATGGCAAAAAAAGCCACAATTAATACAACATTAACGAGAAGCCGATAAAAACCTGGTAAAACCCGCCTGTTTTATTCCCGACTTGTTTTAACAAGCCGGGTCACTGCCCTGGCAGGTAACAGACCATCCTTGAGCATGATCCGCTGGGCATCGCCCGCCAGATAAGACGCGAAACCGGCGCCAAGGCCATTCCTGCGCGCCTGCGCATTGATAATATACATGCACCGTTTGAAAGGATACTGCCCGGTGGCCAGATACGCCTGATAAGGCCCGTACCCTTCTTTCCCTGTTTCGGGAGCAATGTCAGCGATGCGTATCTCTCTCCTGAATTTCTGTACACCCTTGTCGTCAGTGTCGGAAATCCAGTTGGCCGAAATAATCCCGATAGCATTTTTACTTTTCATCACATATTTGATGACCTCCTCATTGGTTTTCAGGGCTGAGGCAGCTGTTGAAAGGGGGGCGCCATCTGATATAATGGAATCGCGTACATAACGGAGTGTTCCGGACGTTGGGTGGTCAAACACCACACTGATTTCGCCGAGCTTTGATTTCGGGTTGATATCTGTCCATTTCACCGTCCTGCCAGTGAGTATATTTTTTATCTGATCTACCGTAAACACCGAGTCTGTATTGGCAGGGTTGGTTACAAAGGCAATGGCATCGTAGGCAATGGGGGTTTGCGGTGGTTTGAAACCTCTCGATTCAAAATATCCCGTTTCTTCCCGGGTCAGCTGTCGGCCCACAATGATTACCTGCACCGAGTCATCCATCAGCGCCTTCATGGCCTCTCCCTCCGACACATACCGGGCGTCAATTCTGGCTGTACGATAAATGGAGTCGAATACATCTATACTGGAGGATATGACGGGCTGATAACCCTCATCAACCATTATTTTGATGCTGCCGGTGGTGATGGTATCGAGTACTTTGCCGTCCTTTCCTTTTTCCTGGCAGGAAACGAAGCCGGCAATCAGTGCGGCAAGAACAAGATATCTGAAGCTCATGGAATATTTTTTAAGATTTCACTGAGTAGGCCTGCCGTAGTCTGCCCAAACACGCCACCCGCGGAATACCCCGTAGATGAGTACCATGGCGGTGAAAATGTTTCTGAAATCAGGCGGAACTCCGCGAAGAAACGACGGGTCGAGGAGCAACCAGATTCCAAGTATGATGTAAAAGACAGTCATGGCAAGCCCGATGTAGAACATCGGACTGCGAAAGCTGCGGCGGCTTTTGATTCTTTCGTCGGACGACATGGCAACTTTTTTTTTTGCTGTGTTACATGGTAACCCGGGACTCTTTATTGCAAGATGCAAATTTCCGTACAAATGGCCGGAACGTCTGCAATATACGCCATAAAAAACAGCTTGCTCTCAAAAAAGGCGGTTTCCTATCAAAATTCTTCGTAATACTGCTTCAGCATGGGGTCGGTTTCTGTTTCCCTGATCTCCCTGATGATCATTTTCATTTGCGCCTCGCGCACTTTGTTACCCCCTTCTTCATACTGTTTTCTGATATCCGAAACAGCTTTTGTACAGGCAAATCTGCGCCAAACGCTCTGTTTCATATCTTTTGCCACATCGCTCAGTCGCGTCACGCCCGCGTCAACGATATCTGTTTCTCCTGTTGACAACAACAGTTTTCTGTAGTTGTCGAAGAATGAAAATGCGTCGTATCCGTCGGGCTTGCCAAATTTGCGCTCAAAGAAATGCAGGTTGGCTGTATCAGGCACGAGCGCATAGAGGTCAGACAAAATGGCAACAAAATCATCGGTTCCGATCTGCTCCAGTTGCTTTCCGGCTTTTACTGCTGCTGCAGGATCTATGCCGATCAATCCGTTCAGTGAAGCGCCTATTACGTTATTGGGGAGATCGGGTGAAAGTCCTTTTTCGAAGATGGGTCGGTAAGCGGGTTCTTTCAGCTTGCCCAGAAAATCTATACAGGCAGCCCGGATATCGAAATCTGTGTCGGATTCAGCCATACGAATAATATCGGCGAGTAATGCCGGATCTGTCGGGTCAAGTGCACCAATTGCCATGCGCCTGAGTATTGGGGATGAATCCCGCAGAGCCTCCCTGCTCACTGTTTCAGTCAGTTCTGATTCCGCATACTGCAGTCCGGTCAGTGCCTCCACACGGTCTCTGAATAACGGAGCGTGACGATACATGAATGCCCACTCTTCCGGCGTATGATTGTCTGTCTTTTCACACAGTAATGCCTTGTCTGCATCCACATTGATCAGCGACGGCTTCCCGGGGAGATCAAAATAGAAGGTCTGTTCTCTTTTCGTGACACGAATACTGTGACGCTCTGCATTGCCGGATGCATCATAAATATCCACTTTAAGCGGAAGGTTGAATACCCTGGTCACTTTGTCGCCTTCCTGTGACTGACGGACAGTGACCGATGCTTTTTTGATATTTTCCTCCCATCCGTACGAAATATCCAGTACAGGGTGCCCGGCGCCGATGAACCACTGATCAAAAAACCAGTGCAGATCCTGTCCTGTCACCTCCTCAAATGCCATTCGAAGCTCATCCACTTCCACCGCAGTGTATTTATTATTCGTGAGATAACGGTTCAGTGATTCAAAAAAAGCCTCATCACCCAGTTGTTGCCGGAGCATGTGCAGCACGCATCCTCCTTTATTGTATGAATGGGCATCGAACATATCCTCCCGGTTGTCGTAACCGTAATGAATGAGCGGGTGGCCTCCCCCGTAAGCTGACTCTACATACCCCTGCTGTTCAGTCATCAGGTGGTTATCGGCAGCATCCCTGCCGTGTTTGTGCTCGAACCATAAATACTCGGAATAATTGGCGAAGCCTTCATTCAAAGTGAGATTGGCCCAGCTTTCTGTGGTAACCAGATCGCCAAACCAGTGGTGGAACATTTCATGGGCCACTACTTTTTCGTTGGTTTCACTGTCGAAACGAAGTTCTCTGGCCGACTTTTGCATGAATTCGCCAAAAATGACAGCCGTGGTGTTTTCCATGGCTCCACTCACATAATCTCTGACAACTACCTGTGCATATTTCTGCCAGGGGTAGGTATAATTCAGTTTCCCGGAGAAGAAATCCAGCATTTCTACTGTATGCGGGTAAATGGAGCGTGCACTTTGCTCAAAAGCAGGCTCAACGTAGTAGTCAACATCAATACCACGCCACTTGTCTTTGACAACAGCAAACTCTCCCACCGCCATCATAAAGAGGTAAGGCGCATGGGGTTGGTCCATTTTCCAGTAATCGGTACGGGTACCGTCGTTATTTTTTACCGAGGATATCAGAAGTCCGTTCGAAAGCGTCCTGTATTTATCCTCAACCGTAATGTACATCTCCTGCGTACATCTTTCGTTGGGCTTATCCACTGTGGGCATCCAGTAAGAGTTGCTTTCCGTTTCACCCTGCGTCCATATTTGCCGGGGCTTTTCGGGATCTGCTCCGTCGGCATTGATAAAATACAGACCCTTGTCGCTGGTTATGGCATCCGATCCACCGAACTCCTCCCGTTCTTCCGGCCTGGCAGTGTAGGTAATTACCAGGGCGAAAGTATCTTTCCGGGTGAATTTTCTTCCCGGATAAACAGTCAGTTTCTCGTTATCATAATCATATTTCAGTGTGCCCGTCTGCCCGACCAGCTCCACTTTGTCAATATCAAAATTTTTGGCATCGAGCGTTACCCGGTCAATAGTGTAAAACCAGGGCTTCATCACCAGGGTAGCCCGGCCATTAGCCCTCCGCCTGGCCCAGTCGAAAGATATTTCCACTTTTTCGTGGAGCAGGTCAATTTCCAGCGTATGGGCCGGGTTGTATGGCTGCAGAGAATCCGGATTAACCGGCAGTGGTTCTTCAAAATCATATACAATATCATCGTCGCCGGTAACCGGTTTGCCAATGGTATCGTAAACCCCCGGCTCAGTTACCCTGTCGGGTTTGCCGAATCCGTTACGGGCAGCTTTGGGTGTACAGGCGGCCAAAAGCAGTACTGCGAGAGCGGCGATTGTGGTCAGTTTCTGGGACATGAGACAAAATTTCATGGTAAAATGGACGTGTAAAAGGTGTTGTTCTGAATGATATCAAACATATTTTTGTAAATAACGCTGATTTTAACAGAAAGTTATTCGCACTTCACGACTTTTGCAGGAATATGGCAGAGCAAAATTTTGTTGACTACGTAAAAATCATGTTCCGCTCGGGTAAAGGCGGAGGCGGAAGTGTTCACTTTTTCAGAGGACCGGCAATGCCCAAGGGTGGTCCAGATGGGGGCGATGGAGGCCGCGGCGGGCATATTATCCTGCAGGCAGATCCGAATGAATGGACTCTGTTATCGCTGAAATTTACCAAGCATATCTATGCAGAGGACGGTCATGGCGGCAAGGGTGGCCTCAAAACGGGCTCCGACGGAAAGGACATTGTTGTAAAGGTGCCACTCGGCACTGTAGCCCGGGATGCTGAAACAGGCGAAGTACTGCTTGAAATCACCGAACGTGACGACAGGAAAATACTGTTCCCGGGTGGTCGCGGGGGAAAGGGTAACACCTTTTTCAAAACCGCCACACACCAGTCACCCAAATACGCCCAGCCCGGTGAAGCCGGCATTGAGATGTGGGTTATTCTGGAGCTGAAGGTACTGGCAGACGTCGGACTGGTTGGCTTCCCGAATGCCGGCAAAAGCACATTGCTGAGTTCAGTGACTGCTGCCAAACCCAAAATTGGCGATTATCCGTTTACTACACTCACCCCTCAGCTGGGCATCGTAAAGGTGCGGGAAGGGCAAACGTTCATTATGGCCGATATACCGGGCATTATTGAAGGTGCGCATGAGGGCCGGGGCCTGGGACACCGCTTTTTGAGACATATTGAGCGCAACAGTGTACTCCTCTTCATGATTCCCGCCGATACCGACAGGAAAATCAGCGAAGAGTACCAGATTCTGATCAATGAACTCGAGGCTTACAACGCGGATCTGCTCGACAAGCCAAGGTTACTGGCCATCAGCAAGAGCGATCTGATTGATGCCGATCTGGAAAAGATGCTGAAGCCAACACTGCCCAAAGGCGTACAGGTTATCTATATCTCGTCTATGGCAAACAAGAACCTTCAGAAGCTGAAAGATGCACTCTGGAAGATGCTGAACGAGGAAATCATCGAGTGACTTATACCTTGAAGTCCTCCAGAACACGCTTCACGTCGTGCCTGAACACATCCTCGTCGTTATCACAGAACTCCACCTGAACGGGCAGGACAAAAACCGGGATACCGTTGGAGAAGAAAAAATCGGAGAAGGCCTCCAGACGGGTAGCGTCCTTCTCCGTTGTAACAACGATCTTGTTTCGGCTCTCGATACGCTGAAATCGCTTCAGGATATCATTCATATCGTCTTCCCTGAAAAAATGGTGATCGGCGTACTCGGCAGTATGTACTGACCGGCATACACTCCCCACGTACTGCAGCAAATAATCGGCGTTGGCAATGGCGCTGAGCAACAGTACATCTGTATCCAGATCCAGCGGGCGACGGATATCGGGCCGCAACAAATCGCAGGGTTGTCCGTAATGATACCTTGAAAAATACACTCTCTGGCGCGGATAAGGATCAATCTCGCGGACAATTTTCCTTCGCTGTTCGGGGTCAAGATCAGGCGGGCACTTGGTTACAATGATGATATCTGCCCTGCGGTATCCGCTCCTCCACTCGCGCAGGCGCCCGGAAGGCATCAGCCAGTCGCGGGTAAACAGGCGACCGTATTCGGTGAGCATGATATGCATCAGTGGTGTAACAGCAAGATGCTGAAAGGCGTCGTCGAGCAGTACACATTGCGTATCCGGATTTCTTTTGACCACTTCAGGTACGCCAAGGGCCCTGCTTTCGCTCACACTCACCGGGATACCGGGAAATTTTCTTTTGAACTGCAGCGGCTCGTCGCCAGCCTCGGCAGCACTGTCAATCGTGGAGACAGCCCGGAACCCGATCGTTTTGCGGCCATACCCCCGACTGAGTACTGCAACATTAATATACTGGTCGAGCCAGCGTATCATGTACTCGATGTGAGGCGATTTGCCTGTTCCACCTACCGCGAGATTGCCCACGGAAATGACTGGCAGGTCGAACCTGACACTCCGGAGAATTCCGGAGCGATAAAGCAGATTCCTGAGGCCAACAACAAGGCCATATATCAGAGACACAGGGAGCAAAAGCACCCGGATTACAATATCTTCCGGCATGAAAAATAATTTGAGGAAAGCAAACAGGGCAGCGTCCGGGCTATAAAGGTAAGGGATTTCCCACAAACAGAAAATCCCGAGGGAAGACCCCCGGGATTTTAATGTGGTACCTCCCAGAATCGAACTGGGGACACATGGATTTTCAGTCCATTGCTCTACCAGCTGAGCTAAGGCACCATGCTGTTTTGTAAAGCGGGGCAAAGATAACATCATTCTTTTCATAC
>JBDLWO010000278.1:0-3553 GCA_039804245.1 Bacteroidota bacterium | reverse complement strand
TCGATCAGTGGGGCGGTCACAGCGGCCGGGCCGATGATTATCACTATCATACTGCTCCGCTCCACCTGGATGCCCAGACACCCGATATACTGCCGATTGCATTTGCATTGGACGGATTCGCTATTTACGGAAGCCTCGAGCCGGACGGTGTTCCGATGCTGCCTCTAGATGTCAATCATGGCCACTTCGATGCCACCGGTGTCTATCACTACCATGGAACCCCGGGTGCACCTTATATGATAGGTAACATGGTTGGCAAAGTAACCGAGGATGCCACCCTGCAAATTATCCCGCAAGCCTCCGCACAGCCCGTAAGACCATCACTTACACCACTCAACGGTGCAACCATTACCGGTTTTCAGGAAAATCCGGCCGGTAACGGATACGATCTTGCCTACACCCGAAGCGGACAGACCTACCACGTGGAGTACAGCTGGACAAACGGAGGGGTATATACCTACAACTTTGTGTCACCGACAGGAACAACCACGTCCACCTACAACGGCCATTTACCCTGTGTTGTGACCTCCGCGACAAACGAATTGCCTGTCGGCGACTACCTCACCATATTCCCCAATCCGGGAAACGGGCGCATTTCACTGAAAACCAGTCTGACAGACATACGGGAAATGACACTGTTCAATATGGCCGGTCAGCCGGTATTCAGCAACCGGGGATATCCGGATGACATACAGACTGAGCAGCTTCCCAAAGGAATTTATCTCCTCAAAATCAAAACGGAAAAACTGGAAATAACACGTAAAATAATCCTGCAATGAAGAAATTACACCTTTTTCAACTCGGCATAGCCTGCCTGGCCATCATACTGCCGGGATATGCCACTGCCCAGACCAAAACCATGAAACGTCTGCCCGATACCGGACAGACACAAAGTTTTACCAATACGTTTGGTGAAGACTCAGACTATCTCCTGAATTCGCCCTTCTTCATCGTGAACGGCGATGGAACTGTGACGGACACAGTAACCGGACTGATGTGGCAGCAGGCCGACGGCGGTGAAATGACCATTGAATCAGCCGAAACTTATTGCAGCGGTTTAACGCTGGCAGGTTACGACGACTGGCAGCTGCCCACGGCACAGGAGGCGTTCAGTATTCTCAACCACGGAACCGGAAACCCGGCTCTTGATGCCGGTATTTTCACCAATACAGGTGCAGAATATTGGTGGACAAGTGAGCGGCAGGTTGGCAACATCAGCAAAGTATGGGTCACCAATGCCGGAGGTGGAATAGGTAATCACCTGAAAACAGAGACCGTCAGTGCCGGAGGCATCAAAAAAATCCATGCGCGGGCAGTCAGGTACACCCAGCCACCGATACCGGTACCGCAGCAATTCACCATTTCCGGAGCTACCGTGACCGATGAGATAACCCGGCTGGAATGGCAGGCCGTTGCTTCACCCGATACGATCACCTGGGAAGATGCACTCATACTGGCAGAAAACCAGGTTCTGGATGGTAAAGACGACTGGCGGTTACCCAACATCAAAGAACTGGAATCACTCAACGATGAGCTGAGAAGTCAGCCATCTATCAATACAGACGTCATACAGGGTATCATTGCCGGGAGGTACTGGTCATCCACCACCCTGAATAATCAGCCCACCAGGGCCTGGACGATGGATACAAGGTTCGGAGTTGTCAGTTACGATGCCAAAACTAACCGAAACCGGGTGTTGCTGGTACGTTCAAACGTGCTGGCGCCTCCACCGCCGCCAACTGCGGAGGCAGTACACGGCGAACTGCTCGGAAGGCCCACCGATCACAGTATGACTGTACAAATGTTTTTTAGCGAAAATATTGAAATGTGTGTTCAGTATGGCATCAATCCGGGGAGCCTGAATCAGCAGACACCCTGGCAGTTCTTCCTGAAAGATGATCCTGCCGAAATCAAAATTGACAACCTGGATGCAGACAGAAGGTACTTTTACCGCGTGTGTTTCCGGCCACCGGGTGCAACGGATTTTATAACGAGGCCCATACACACTTTTCAGACACAGCGACCGCCCGGAAAACCTTTCACCTTTGTGGTACAGGCCGATCCGCACCTGGACAGTCAGTCAGACACCGCACTTTACAGACTCTGTCTGCAGAATCAGCTGGCAGACGAGCCTGATTTCATTATTGATCTGGGCGATATCATTATGTCGGACAAAATGAAAAACTCTGCAGGGATCATCACCAGAGACACTGTTCGTTATCGGGCGAAATACATGAGAAGCTACTATGAAACCAGCTGTCACTCGGCGCCACTGTTCATCACACTCGGAAACCACGAGGGAGAAGCCGGCTGGCAACTCAATCCGACAGGGGAAAATGTGGCGGTTTACAACACCCTGGAGCGAAAGAAATACTATATGAATCCGGCGCCGGATGATTTTTACACCGGAGACCAGACGGATCATCCAATAGTGGGGCTTCGTGAAAATTATTATTCGTGGGAATGGGGCGATGCACTTTTTGTAGTACTCGACCCTTACTGGTACACCAAACCCAAGCCAGATTCTCTCACCGGCTGGCGCTGGACATTGGGCAAGGATCAATATGACTGGCTGAAAAACACGCTCGAGCAAAGTACTGCAACCTTCAAATTCGTATTCATGCACCAGCTGGTTGGTGGCGACAAAGACGGCAGGGGTGGCACAGAGTATGCCAACCAATATGAGTGGGGTGGAAAAAACCTTGATGGAACAGACGGCTGGGCGACCAACAGACCGGGCTGGTATAAACCCGTAAAAGACCTCCTGAGAGAAAACAGGGTTAACATCTTCTTTCACGGCCATGATCACTTTTTTGGCAAGCAGGAAAAGGACTGCCTGATATACCAGGAGACTCCGCAACCCAGCCATCCCAACTACCTGAATGCCAATCAGGCAGCAGCCTACGGGTATTTTGAGGGGCAGATTTTGCCCAATGCGGGCCATCTGCGGGTAAATGTGAGTCCCGATGGCGTCAAAACCGAGTATGTGCGGGCTTATTTACCGCAAAACGAGACGCCTGTAAGGAAGAACCGGGGCGTATCGGCAACCTACTTTATCGGGAAGACAAATTGTTATGATTCCCTGTCCACCGGAACTCCCGTACTCTGGAATGCCGGTTATACCGATGAACTGATATTCCCGAATCCTTCTGCGGGTGAGGTAGTCATCCGGTTTTCGCTCGGTACAGATTCGCACACGGAACTTTCTGTTTTTGATTCAAACGGCAGAATGGTACGACGCCTGCTTGCAGGCGACCTGATCCGGAGCGGAGACTACGAACTCATCTGGGACGGTCGCGATGGCGCAGGCCGTGAACTGGAGAGCGGCGTCTATTTCTGGAAACTTGAGAGCAGGGAAAGTGGAATCCTGACCGGTAAAATGATCAGGGAGTAAGGGTGTGTGTATGGGTATGGGGTATTGGGTGTGTGTGTGGACCTTCTCAGAAAAGTGGACATACAGTTAAGATTAAAAAAGCTGTATCAGGGAATGTTCAGAAAAGTGTGTCATAATTTTTGGCGCGCTGCGCGGGGCCGGGCCCCCGGCCTATGGCCT
>JBDLWO010000277.1:0-4859 GCA_039804245.1 Bacteroidota bacterium | reverse complement strand
ACCATCAATCAACCGGATGTACTCACTGCCCTGACAACAACCAGCGATGCAACCTGTTTCGGTTTCACAAACGGATCAGCGCAGATCAGTGTCGGAGGTGGCACCAGTCCGTACAACTATCAGTGGAGCAACGGAAACAGCTCGCCAGCAACCCAGACACTGTCAGCCGGATCTTATACTATTACGGCAACCGATGCCAATAACTGCTCCGTAACACGCAGTTTTGTGATAAATCAGCCGGCTCAGTTGCTCGTTTCGGGCACCACAAGTGCCGCCTCATGCTTCGGATACAATAATGGCTCTGTGCAGATTACCGCCGGAGGAGGTGTACCACCCTATGCGTACAACTGGAATAATGGAGGCAACACAACTGTACTGAACAATATCACCGCCGGATCATATACCATAACGATAACCGACAACCAGAACTGTCTGGCGAGTCAGTCTTTCACGGTAAACCAGCCTCCACAGCTGGTACTGCAACAGACCGATGCTGTGCACATCAGTTGCTACGGTTTGAGCGACGGTGCCGTATCAGCCTCCGCATCCGGCGGAATTACTCCCTACAATATTCGCTGGAATACGGGAATAGCGGCCGCCGGACTTGCTAATCTTCCAGCCGGTATCTACACCGCTACTGTAACCGATGCCAACTCGTGTACTGCAGAGATCAGTATTTCCCTTGAACAACCACCCCGGCTCATCGTGACGCTGACCACCAGCGATCCCGTTTGTACAACCTCTGACGGATCAGTTATGGCAGCTGCTACCGGCGGAGTACCGCCTTATGAATACCTGTGGGCCACCGGACAATCCACCACGGGAATTGACAAACTGGCGGCAGGACTGTATGAACTGACCGCAACCGACAGTAAAAACTGTACAGTGAGCGCCGAGACGATCCTGCAGGATGCAGTACTGCCGGTTGTCAGCCTCGGCGAAGACATCACCCTGGAACTGGGAGAGCAGATCAAACTGACAGCCAGGTCCAATATGCCTGCATCGCTCATTGAGTCCTATGCCTGGGATGGCGACGCGGGTGTACAGGATTGTCCGGATTGCCGGATACTGGAGTTTCTCCCTCTTGAAAATGGCTGTCAGCAAATTATTATCACTACTGTTGATGGCTGTATTGCCGAAGATGAAGTATGTTACAGCGTCAACGGTCTCAGGCGTTTGTACTTCCCCAACGTATTCAGTCCGAACGATGACGGTGAAAACGATATTTTTCTTCCGTTTTCAGATGCTTCCGTGAAGACAATCCGCTACATGTCGGTATACGACCGCTGGGGGAACCTGGTTTATCACAATGAAAATTTCAATCCGAATGACCCCGCTGCAGGCTGGGACGGACGCTCTGCCGGAAGAGAAATGAACAATGCGGTATTTGTCTGGGTAGCTGAAACAGAATTTATTGACGGACAAATCAGGCTGTACAAGGGTGATGTAACGCTGATCAGGTGAGTAATACCTTCCGGACTTGAATTTTCCCGGCGAATATTGCAACTTTGCACCCCCGGAAATTGTCATACACCCGGAAACAAGTAAAGCATGCAATTTCTATTTCCCGGATTTCTTGCGGCCCTGGCCGTCATAGCCATACCTGTCATCATTCACCTGTTCTACTTCCGCCGCTTCAGGCGCGTCTATTTCACCAACGTGCGCTTTCTGAAGGAAGTGAAGGAAGAAACCAGCAACAGACAGAAACTGCGCAACCTGCTCGTGCTGCTCATGCGCGCGCTGGCAATAGCTGCCATGGTACTCGCATTCGCACAGCCGTTCATTCCTTTGCAGGACGGACTGAAAAAAGGCCAGAAAGCTGTCAGTGTTTATATTGACAACTCGTTCAGTATGAACGCACTGTCGCAGGAAGCCCCCCTGATGGAACTGGCCAGGCAACGCGCCCGCGATATTATTGCTGCCTACAGCGTGGAAGACCGCTTTCAGGTGGTCACCAATGATTTTGAAGGCCGCGATCAGCGCCTGATCAGCAAAGAGGATGCGCTCAGCCGCATTGAGGAAATCAGAATCAGCCCGGCTTCTCGTGATCTGTCGAAGGTGCTGATCAGACAGCAGCAGTGCCTGAACACAGGCAAACAGGAAAACAGGATTTCCTACCTGATCAGCGACTACCAGCAGAATATCAGCGACATGTCTGCCTTCCGCGACAGCCTTACAGAAGTCAATCTGGTGCCCATGCGCGCCGTTCAGGAGCGCAATATATCCATTGACACAGCCTGGTTCGAAAGTCCTGTCCAGATTCTCAATCAGCCCTCCAATCTGTATGTGCGGATCAGTAACCGCAGCGATGAGCAGGCCGATGATGTACGGGTTACCCTCCGCCACGACGGACAAACCAAGCCCGTCGGTTCTGTGTCAATACCGGCAAGGAGCAACCGCCTGGATACCATACCGTTCAATATCCTGCATGCCGGCTGGCACGAAGCCAGGGTTTCGGTAACCGACTACCCCGTTCAGTTTGACGACGACTATTATCTCACCTTTTATGTAGCTGAAAGGGTTAATATCCTGTCCATCAACGGAAATCAGCCCAATAAATTCATCTCCAATGCATTTCTCGGGGCGCGCTACGTCAATGTTTCCAGCGCAGATGCCCGCTCGCTCGACTACTCGCGATTTTCAGATTATCAGTTGATCATTCTGAATGAAATACCAAATATTTCTTCCGGACTTGCGTCAGAGTTGAAAAATTTCACCCAAAATGGCGGCAATGTGCTGGTTTTCCCCGCTCAGAACACAGATCTGAATTCACTGAATGCCCTGTTGCAGCTGTTTGGCGCCGGATCTGCCGGAGGATTTGAATCTGTACCGCGACAGGCCAGCCAGATCAATACGGAAGCCTTCATTTTCCGCGATGTATATCTGAACAAGAGTGCCAATCTGAGGCTCCCTGCCACACAGGGCAATTACAAACTGCCGCCCGCAAGCGGTGAGCAGATGATCACCTACCGCGATGGTACCGCCTGTATGGCCCGGTACGCGACCGGCGAAGGCGATTTGTATGTACTGGCAGCCCCGCTGAACGAACAGGTGAACGATATGGTGAGAAATGCCGAGATATTTGTTCCGATGCTTTTCAGGATGGCAATCGCCGGAACAAAAGGCCGGCAGATTGCGCATACCATTGGCAAAGACGAGGTCCTGGAGTCCAGGCATCAGGTTTCCACCCGCGGTGAAACTATTTACAAACTGGCACTGGTTGATCCCAACAACGGAGTTCAACAGCAAAATCAGCCGCAAAACGGACTGGCAGCCAACGAATTTATCCCCGAACAGCGGGTTTTCGGATCCAAAGTGCTGCTCACACCCGGTACCCAGGTGCGCGACGCAGGCTGGTATCGCCTGAGACTGCAGCCCGACTCCACGCTGGCAGAATTCGCCTTTAACTACGACCGGAAAGAAAGCGATCTGACTTACAAATCAGCCGAACAACTCGCAGAAGGGCTTCCTTCCAATTTTAAAGTACTGTCCGAAAGTGCCGAGGCCAATTTCGGACAAGTAGTACAGGAGCAGGAAAGAGGTATCGTTCTGTGGCGCTGGTGCGTCGTTTTCGCACTGCTGTTTCTTGCGCTGGAAGTACTCCTGTTGCGTTTCCTGAAATAAGTATCCTCGCCATGAAAGCATACCACGACCTGCTCAGACATATACTCGAACACGGAACCCGGAAATCAGACAGGACAGGAACCGGAACTATCAGTGTGTTCGGTTATCAGATGCGCTTTAATCTGCAGGAAGGATTTCCGCTGCTGACCACCAAGAAGGTACATCTGAAAAGTGTCATTCACGAATTACTATGGTTTTTGCAGGGCGACACCAATATCAGGTATCTGAAGGAAAACGGAGTGAGTATATGGGATGAATGGGCCGACGACAATGGAAATCTCGGACCCGTTTATGGCAAACAATGGCGCTCGTGGGCGGCCCCCGATGGCCGCTTCATTGACCAGATCACGGAGGTAACGGAAACCCTCAAAAAAAATCCTGACAGTCGAAGAATTATCGTGTCTGCATGGAACCCCGCCGACCTGCCCGACATGGCTCTGGCGCCTTGCCACTGCCTTTTCCAGTTCTATGTAGCCGATGGCAAACTGTCCTGTCAGCTTTATCAGCGCAGCGCCGATGTGTTCCTCGGTGTACCTTTCAATATCGCCTCGTACGCACTGCTCACGCTCATGCTCGCGCAGGTGTGCGACCTCCAGCCCGGCGATTTTGTATGGACAGGCGGCGATACGCACCTGTATGTAAATCATCTCGAACAGGTAGAACTGCAATTGTCCAGAACATGCCGAAAACTGCCCGAAATGAAGATAAATCCGGGCGTAAAAGATATTTTCAGCTTCCAATATGATGATTTTGAGCTCACCGGATACGATCCGTGGCCCGGAATCAAAGCCCCTGTGGCTATATAAATCAGTATGCTGAAAAGTTAAACGATCGTTAAAATCAAATCAAAGATTTGGAAAGGTGCCTGCAGTCGCCGCACCTTTGCGTCAGTTCTTTAGAAGACGTGCCCCTGAGGCACAGACTTATCCAGAAAGGCAGAGGGACCGGCCCGTTGAAGCCTTGGCAACCTGACTTCGCTTGGCGCAAGCGAAATTAAGGTGCCAATTCCGTTTCCGATTTATCGGAAGCAGATAAGTCGGAAGGCAAAAGCCAGTTTCCATGCGCAAGAAATTGTCCCTTCCGGCTTACCGGAGGGGATTTTTATTTCCTCCCGGTAAGCAGCAAACAACAACCCGGCATCCACGCTTTTTCGGTAAGTTTTTTTTGGTCAACCATTAAAAACATCGAAAAAATGCAGGAAATCACCAAAATCATCCACTCACTCCCAGTTGATC
>JBDLWO010000276.1:0-10251 GCA_039804245.1 Bacteroidota bacterium | reverse complement strand
GAAAGACAAATCAGATTCGGATTAATATCGCACAAAAGGTACGTGAACCAGTCGTTACCCGAATGTACCATTTACTGGTTGGCTGCTGAAAATTACTGATTGGCAACGTCATTGAGCAGTTAGATTTGGGCATGTAGCTGGAATGGCAATATTTGTACAAAAATCCGGGTAACAGGCAAATAGCATTTTTTCATCAGCCCCCACCGTAGAGACGCGATTCATCGCGTCTTGCCAGGCAACACAACCAAAGCCAAGGGATACATTATCTGGCTGATTGGCCTGACAGATTTTCCTTGCCGGGGCCTGGGCTGTTGCCGGCATTTTTTACATAGGGGAGCCTGGCGTGGTCTCGCGCGGCGGACCACCCGGGGCGCGTCAGCCCACGGCTGCGGCTACCGCTGTGTGACCTGCGATTACGGGTCTTTACGATCTTCCAGGGGCGAGCACGGCTTAAATCGTGGAAAACAGCTCCCCCTCCACCAGCTGACATATAATATGCCCGATGAGGATATGCGATTCCTGGATGCGCGGGGTGTCGGTGCTCGGTACGTTGAGCAGTATATCGCAGGTGTCGCGCAGCTGGCCGCCGTTTGCACCGGTCATGCCTATGATGGTCATACCCGTCTTGCGCGCCTGCGCGACCGCATTCAGTATATTGGGTGAGTTGCCGGATGTGCTGATGGCTACCAGCACGTCGCCGGGTCTGCCTGCGGCCTCAACCATGCGCGCATACACGGCATCAAATCCGTAATCGTTACCCACAGCAGTCAGAAATGAGGTATTGACGTGCAGGGCCTCGGCAAACAGCGCCCGGCGATTGAGATAAAAACGCCCGGAAAGCTCGGCAGCAAGGTGCTGGGCGTCGGCAGCACTGCCGCCGTTACCGCAAAAAAGCACTTTCCCGTCCGACCTGAAGGCGGCAATGAAAGCATTGGCGGCAGCTTCTATCTCATTGGTCAGTTGCTCGCTGGCGAGTATCTGCTCCTTCACGCCGATGGAAGCCGCAATGGTATCTCTGATAATTTGACGCATAACGGAGGCAAAGTTCCGGTTTTCTTTCGTTATTTGCAGGTCTATGATACATACACCGCGTCTGATTCTTGTCCCCGCCAACCTGCCCCGGCTCGAAGCCGCCGCCAGCGACAACCGGTCCGAACTGTCGGCGCTGCTCGGTGGCGTGGAAATTGAGCCCGACTGGACTGCTTTCCCCGATGCTATAGTATGGATGCGTGATTTTTTGAGGGAGTTCCCGGCTGATATCAACTGGTGGAACTACATGACGATTCATCGCGCCGACAAAAAACTGATCGGCGCCTGCGGGTTCAAGGGCGAACCCGACCCGAATGGAGATGTGGAAATAGGGTATGAAACAGCTTCGGCATACCGGAACAGGGGCCTGGCTACCGAAGCTGCCCGGGGACTACTCCTGTTTGCATTTGGCGACGAACGGGTGCGAAGGGTAAACGCCAATACCCTGGCAGAAGAAAATGCCTCCACCCGGCTGCTCAGTACACTCGGATTTACGCTAACAGGCGAGGAAACAGACCTGGAAGACGGGAAAATATGGACCTGGTGCAAAAACCGGGCGGAGGATATAATCTGATCAGGCAGTCACAACCGAGTTGAAAGTGCCGAACGGAGTAGGCTTATAGCTCTCTGCATTCCAGGCATTCTCCCACTTTTCTCCGTTGATGAGGAAACGATACTCATAGGAACGACCCTTTTCGAGTTCGATGGTAGCCCTGAATGAGCCATCTTTCTGCTTTTTCAGCAGTGCACCTTCCTGCCAGTTGTTGAAATCACCCAGTATCGCTACTGTTTCAGCATTTTCAACAGCCTCTTTCGGCAGTTCGAAGGTAATTTTTACTTTGGAAGCGGCTTTCACTTCAGCTTTCCCGGCAGCAGGAGCAGCTGTAGCCTTCTTTGCAGTTTTCGGAGCAACTGCAGTCTCTGCAGTTTCCAAATTTACTTTGGTTGCTGCAGCAACAGTTTTGGTGCTTGCTTTTTTAGTTGCCATAGGTCTTGTTCTCAAATTTTAATTGTGACTGAAAGTGGTTTTCCGGCTGCAAAATTAAAGGTATTTTACTTCACGATACAACCAAATTTCATTATTATTTTGAAAACGCATCAATAATATCTCATTTTCGGAATAAAGTTCTGAATTACTTGTTCAGTCACTATTCTGAAATTAAAATAAATATGATTCATAGTGAAGTCATCCCAAATTAGATTTTTTGACAGTAATTATTCCCGGTATCCGCTTTTAAGTTTCATTTTTGCATTTGAAATGAAGTCATTCTCAGGAAAAATCATTGTTCGCCTGTCCATCGCAGCTGCTTTTGCCGCCTCTTTGCCCTTCTGGCATATAGAACGGGTGGATTTTAATACGCAGATCAGGCCCATCCTGAATAAAAGCTGCCTGCCGTGTCACGGCGGTGTGAAGCAGCAGGGTGATCTCAGTTTTATCAGCCGGGAGGAGGCTCTGAGACCTGCCAGGTCGGGAAAAAGAGCCATTGTACCCGGCAATCCGGAGGCCAGTGAACTGGTTAGCCGGATCGAACATCACGACCCGGAAATGCGCATGCCGTACCAGAAGGAGGCGCTCGCTCCGGAAGAAATATCCCTGATCAGGCGCTGGATACGCGAGGGCGCTGCCTGGGACCTGCACTGGGCTTTTAAGCCGGTTGATTCGCCGGTGATTCCAGAATCCGGGAAAAAATGGTGGGAGTTCTGGCGAGAAGACCCGAACAAATCCATCAGCAACCTCGACAGGTTTGTGATGGAACGGCTGAAAAATGAAGGACTGACGCTCTCGCCGGAAGCCGACAAACGCACACTCGGTCAGCGGGTGAGCATGGATCTGACCGGATTACCGCTGCCGCCGGCGCTGGAATCTGTGTATCTCGGCGATACATCTGCCCTTGCCTACGAGCGCCTGGTGGATACGCTGCTCGCATCGCCGCGATACGGAGAACGCTGGACGGCTCTCTGGCTCGACCTGGCACGGTACGCCGACACCAAAGGATACGAAAGAGATGCACGGCGATCGGTATGGCGCTACCGCGACTGGCTGATCAGGGCTTTCAACCAGGATATGCCGTATGATCAGTTTGTCACTGAACAGCTCGCAGGCGACTTGCTTCCAGAACCAACTGATTATCAATATGTTGCCACTGCTTTTCACCGGAATACGATGACGAATGACGAGGGCGGCACCAATAATGAAGAGTTTCGGGTAGCTGCCGTCATAGACAGGGTCAATACAACCTGGACGGCGCTGATGGGCACCACGTTTGCCTGTGTACAATGCCACGGTCATCCGTATGAGCCGTTTTACATGGCCGATTATTACCGTTTCATGGCTTTCTTCAACAATTCCCGCGATGAAGACACCTGGGAAGATTATCCGGCACTCCGGCACCTGTCGGCCACCGACAGTCTGAGTCTGCTGAAATTTTCCGGCCAGCTGTCGGAACGGCTGTCGCCGGAGAAAGTCGCGGAAATCAAACAGTTCATAAAAACCTGGCAACCAGCGTATTATTCGATTGCTGCCGATTCATTTCTGAATTGTGAACTGTACGATACCAAGTGGCTCACCATGCGCAACCACGCGCGGGCACGCCTGCGCGATGTGTCGCTGGATAGCAAAAGCAGGCTGATCTGGCGATACACCGCCAACACAGCTACCGGTCAGCTGACTGTGCATATTGACAGACCCGACGGGCCGGTACTGTTCGAAACCAGTGTGGGAAAAACCGCGGGGAGAGAGATCCATTCCATTGATTTTCAGCCTGTTGAAGGAAGACATAATTTGTGGTTTCTGTATGAAAACTCCTCGCTCAATACCGAAGGCGCCTCCGATCTGATGTTCGACTGGCTGTATTTCGGCACACCGCTACCCGGTGAGGAGACCGAACAGGGCATTGCACTCCGCGATACATTCTTCCGGTTGCTGCGTGCTCCGTCAGATTTTACGCCTGTCATGGTGGAAGCTTCGGCGGACATGGCGCGCGCCACGAGGATATTTCAGCGCGGCAGCTGGCTGTCACCTACCGATACCGTGCAACCGGGCGTACCCGACTTTATGCACCAGATGCCGGAAGATGTTCCGGCCAACCGGCTCGGACTGGCCCGCTGGATTACCGACAAACGCAACCCACTCACAGCCCGTACGCTGGTCAACCGGCTTTGGGAGCAACTGTTTGGTCTGGGCCTGGCTGAAACACTGGAAGATCTCGGATCGCAGGGGGCTCGGCCTGCGCACCCCGAACTGCTCGACTACCTGTCGTGGCGACTGATGAATGATTACAACTGGAGCATCAAAAAACTGCTGCGGGAAATGGTGCTGTCGGCCACCTACCGGCAGGATTCCCGGATCACTCCTGCCCTGCTGGAACGAGACCCGCGTAACGAACTCCTCGCGCGCGGCCCGCGTGTGCGCCTGACAGCCGAGCAGATTCGCGACAAGTCTTTGGCGGCAGCCGGCTTGCTGAGCAGCAAAATGTACGGTCCCGGTGTGATGCCCCGGCAGCCTGATGGTATATGGAGCTCGCCCTGGAGTGGCGATTACTGGCAGACAAGCACTGGAGAAGACCAGTATCGCCGGGCGATTTACACATTCGTCAAAAGAACCAGTCCATATCCCGGGGCTGTCAGTTTTGACATGGCGCCCAGGGAGGTATGCTCGGCCCGGCGTATCCGTACGAACACACCCCTGCAGGCACTTGTCACGCTCAATGATCCTGTTTTTATGGAAGCTGCGGAAGTAATGGCAACTTCGGTGCAGGAGCAGTGTTCCGGCGCCCCGGAGAAACAGATTGCCGTATTATACGAGCGTGCCATTGGCAAGCCTGTAACTGCAGCTACAGGCGCGATCATGCTGAAACTGTACAACAGAGCGGCGGCTGAACCCGGCTCCAGACCGCCACTGGTCGTTGTTGCCAACGCGGTCATGAACCTGGACGAGTTTCTGGTAAAGGGGTGACTACTCTACACTTAGCTTGCCTCTGGCCATCAGGCTGCCGTGTTTATTCCTGATTTTTAGCAGGTAAATACCCGTAGAGAGCATTCCTGTATTCAGTTTACAGCTGGTTCCAGTAAATGGAGCCGACAGTACTTTTTTGCCCTGCATATCGTATATGTCCAGTTGACCATCAGTGATATCTGCACCGGACATTCTCACCCATGCTGTTTCAGAGACCGGTTGTGGCCATACCTCCACGTCAGAGAGTACCTGTCCGGGGGTTTCTACGCGACTGAAAGTTCCCGGAGTTTTATACGTGTGCACTGTGGTATTGGTCATAACAGGATCGTTGAAATCAAAATAAATACCAGCGCGATTTTCAACTGTCGCTCCCTCTGGCAGGTTGGCGTC
Source organism: Bacteroidota bacterium (assembly GCA_039804245.1). Lineage (GTDB taxonomy): Bacteria > Bacteroidota > Bacteroidia > Chitinophagales > Saprospiraceae > M3007. The sequence continues at coordinate 4,877 of JBDLWO010000276.1, read as the reverse complement.
TGGTTTGACACTGAATCTCACAAATCCGTGTGAGGCAGGTTCATTCACATTGCTGTCGGGCAGCATGATTTCCGGAAATATGAATTCCACAACCCTGTCGCCGGTGATACGGTAGTCGTAATGGTGTCCGGAAGCACCCGGAGTAAACGTGGTGATATCCATTTCTGCTGAAATGGTGTCACGGATGATTACACTGAATGCGGTATCTGTACCTGTATTTTGAAAACGGATCTGATACTCAATGGGCTGGCCGGGAGCGATGTAGTGCCCCCCGGTAATCCCAAGTGGATATCCCTGCTTGTCGTTGGGATCATAGCTTCCGATATTCTGCCTGCAATCTGTGTCAATCCAGGCACTTTCATCAAACAGCGGGAACTGATTGATGATACCCAGGCTGAATGAGCTGCTGTCGGGCCCACAGGCTTCAATCACGGCTCCGACCAATGGGGCAAACGGATTCCCGGGTGTCTGTCGCACTTCCATTCGCCATGTACTGCCATTAGCCGGTACCGAAATCGTGGTAGAGGCCCCGCTATTCAGCTGGAACGTTCCTGCATGTGCCGTCATCAGCATCACATCTTCCACAATTACGTAAGAGACTGGCTGCAACATATTCTCTCCGTTATTGGTAATCTCGAATACCACTTCATCACCATTGCACTCGGCCACTACCTGCAGATTGGAACCGTCCCATTCCTGAAAAGTGCCACAAGGTTCGTACGGCCCAATAAATGCCCCCAGACAATGCGTCAGCCCGGCAGGGGCACTGCAGTCAAGTGTGAAAAACAGCTGTAAAGACCCCGACTGGCCGGGGGCAAGCGGCCCGACTTCGAAAACAAGGGTATCACCGTTTGAATAGCTCCAGGGCAAAGAGGCTCCGGTAGGACTGAAATAAGGGTCAAGTACAAGTGTGATTTGAGTGTTCAGCAGCTCAGCTGTGCCGTAATTGCCATATTGGATATTATAGGTATTGGAGAAACAACGCCGGATAAAAGGAATTCCGGCGCTTATTTCCGGAAGCGGACAAATCAGATTCGGAGCGGCTGTAAAATGAACAAAGTTCAGTGATTGCGCCTGTACCTGTACATCGGAGACAATCGGATCGCAGAGATCCCAAAAGGGAGCAGGAGGGTATGCTTTTACAGAATAATTTCCGGGAATAACCGGAAACGTGTAGTAACCCTCACTATTGGTGGTGGCTGTCCAGGTCTGTCCGAAAAGACCCTGTGCAATGATTATCCAGTTTTTCAGCGGGACATCCGCGACATCGTACTGACAATCATTGTTCACATCGAGCACGGCTTTCCCGGAGATAAATCCGTTGCTGCCGGATGAGATCACCGTGGCGGAGTGAATTATATCGCCATTTTTCCAGGCTTCAAAGTTTACACCCTGCGCAAATCCGTCCACTCTGTCGAGGGTCACAGCACCCAGTTGTATTCCCGATGGCAGGTTGTTCCATACAGCAGGATCAGTCCAGTTGAATAACCATGGGTCCTGAATCGCCAGTTCGGTGGGGAAAAATAACCATGCGGCGGAATCTGGGAAGTGAGCGATTTCTCCCGAAATAACCTTCGACAGAAGACTGAGATCATAAGCAGTTATGGAAGAACTGTTGTTGAAATCGGCAATCAGCATCTCAAAATAGTTCAACGGCGCTATTCCCAGAATATGACTCTGCAGCGCCAGCACATCGTTCGCATCCAGTCCGTTCTGTACCCCACCCGGCACCCCGTTGACATCGGGGCTGATGGTGACCGGTGTATTGCCCACAGGTACGAAGTGACTGTAATAGCCTGTGGAATCAGTGTAAACAGTAGCTGTTACCTGACCATATCGCAGATTTACAGCGGCAAGTCCCACCGGTTCTCCGGTGCGGGTATAGATAACGCCACTTACAACCCCTTGTCCGAAAACAATGCTGCCGGCAGAAAAAACCAGAAAAAACAATACTACGATATGCCTCATGTCATAAATTTTAAACCGCTGCAAAAGTGTAACTTTACAATGTACACCGGAAATACAAATTTTGCATTTTGTCTATTTAAAAAAATTAAAAACTAGTACAATTAATTGAAAATCATAATTTTGCAAAAAATATTGTCTATATGATAACCTCCAAACTATGGCAAATTCTATCTGTCCTCACACGTGAAGAATGGAATAAACTGCGAGAATTTGTAGAATCTCCGTATTTCAACAGGCGCGGGGAGGTGGTCCGGCTGCTATACGCGCTGGAGCAGGTGCAGTCCGGTGTACCCGACAGGCAGGCAATTTTCGGACAGATATTTCCCGGGAAACCGTTCAGTGATCACAGGCTGCGACAGTCAATGAGCTTTCTTTTACAACTGGCGTACGAGTTTCTGGAAATACATTCATTCAGAGCAGACTTGCCGGGCAGACTGCTGCTGCGTTCCGGTGCCCTGCGACGTCGGGGTCTGAACGACAGAAGTGCAGATGCATTATCGGTGGCATCCGGGCAGTTGCAGGACAGTCCGTTACGCAATGCGGATTACCACGATTTATGGTACAGGATAGAGCTGGACTCCTATAAAACGCGATTTGAGCGGATTATACCCGGAGCGACCGAGATGCAAAAGCTGTCGGATAGCCTGGATGTTTCATATATCACCAGAAAACTCTGGCAGGCATGTTTTCTGTGGTCGCATCAGCAGATATCTGGTGCCTCTTACGATTACGGACTTCTGCCGGCCGTTACAGCATACGTCGAGCAATACAATCTGACAGCGATTCCGGCTGTAGGGGCCTATTATTACTGCTATCTTGCGCTCACAGGCGCTGAATCAGACATTTCTTTTGAGCGGTTCATCGGGCTGCTTCAACAGGAAAACGCTTCATTCACAGAGGAGGAAATACGCGATCTTTACCTGCTGGCACTCAATTTTTGCATCAGAAAGGTAAATACAGGCTCAAAAACCTATCTGCCATTCCAGTTTGAATTGTACAGAAGTGGGATATCAGGGGGATATTTCACTACGGAAGGCGGATTGTCGAGACATACATACCTGAATGCCGTAACCACAGCCCTGGCCTTGCGGGAGTACGACTGGGCTATTCAATTCACCGACGGCTACAGCCAACAACTGCCTGCAGCATATAGAAAGCCGCTTTGGCAATTCAACCATGCCCGTCTGGCCTTTGCACGCGGGAAAAACGACCGGGCACTGGAATTACTGCGGGATGTAGAGATCAGGGACACTCTGCTGATGGCAGCCATCAAAACTGTACAGATCAAAATCTTTCATGAAACTGGCAATACAGATCTATTGGAGTCGAACATGCAGGCTCTTCAGACGTTTATCCGCCGACGGAAAGCCGGGATAGGCTATCATCAAGTCAATTACCTGAATATGATCCGGCTGTTGCGCCGCAGGATGGAAATACCCGATAACGACCGTGATGCCATAAAACGCTGGATCGCACAGGTACAGGACACACCCGATGTGGCAGAGAAAGACTGGCTGATCTCACTGAGAAACTGACAGGAAACTCCAGTGCGATACTGAAGAAACAGCCGTAGCCGTTAAAAAAGAAACAATCCTAACCCAAACCTTGGTAATAATCTCTACAAAAGCGAAATATGCTACGGCATACGCTTGAACCCACTACTGCCCCGGCACAAAATTGCGCTCATAGGTCTCCCAGGGAACTCTTTTGTGGCTGTCTGAACCGAAGTAATTGATAATGGCCTCCATTTTGGCGGCATCCTGGTAGCCGGGGACAGGCTGTATCAGGTTCTGGTATTCATCCAGGAACACCACGGTTGGATAGGAGAGTTTGTTGTTCAGCCAGAACGCGGCCAGTTCATGATGCCCGCGGCTTCCATTGCTTCTGAACTTATAGATTTTATCCTTCAAATAAACATCTCCTGTTTGTTCTGCATTGAATTTGACAGGGTAGTAATGCTCATTCAGGTAGCGGGCCACCGAGGCCGATACGAACGTGGTGCTGTCCATGTGCCTGCACCAGCCACACCAGTCGGTATATACATCCACAAATATCTTGCGACGCTCCGTTTTGCAACTTTCGAGGGCTTGCTCTATGGTCATCCACTTCACGTAACCTTTGGTCACCAGGGCAGGTTTGCGCTGCGGCGCCTGCCTGGAAGCTGCACCGGCAGTTGCGGGCTGGTTCGCGGGGCGCGCGGTATTGGTGGTACGCAGATTGGTTTGTGACGGCATCAGCCTGGCGCCCTGCTCTGATCCGCCTTTCGCGGATTCCTGTGTCTGCTGTGTTACAGGGCGGGCCGGAGCAAGGTTGGCCGGGCGGCTCACAGGGCTGGCAATAACAGGACGCTGCTGCGAGGCAGCAGACAAGGCTGCCAACACCAGCATACCGGGTAATACCAGAAATCGAACGACCAAATTCATTGGAGTGTGGTTTCAGTGGACAAATGTAGCAAATGTAAAACTGCATTTCACACGAATGTCCTGACGGGAGAGGACATTTTAAAAGAACTTTAACCGCTCAGTCGGGAGAAAGTCCGTTTCAGTGCCATTTTTCGATAGCACGGTGCTCGTAGCGCTCCATTTTTTCCAGCAACTGCGGAACGGTCGGGGCATCTATGCAGAGCATACGGTTCTGTTCTCTCAAAAAGGCATTCTCCACCATCACGTCGAGCATCTGAAGCAAGGGGTTGTAGTAGCCGTGCAGGTTCAACAATCCGATCGGGCACTTGTACTGGTGCAACTGCGCCAGGGTGAGCGCCTCGAAATGCTCATCCATCGAACCGTACCCGCCCGGAAGTGTGATGATTCCGTCGGTTCCCTCGATCAGGAGCTTCCTGCGTTCAGACATACTCTCCACCACAATCATGTCTTTCACGCCCGCATGCGCGAGCTCCAGTCCGTACAGCT
>JBDLWO010000275.1:0-30251 GCA_039804245.1 Bacteroidota bacterium | reverse complement strand
AAGCCTCACTACCCCCGGATGCCAGAATGGCCCTGACCAACCCGCTGTTCAAACGGGTTTGCGACATGGTGGACCAGCAGGAATCCTATACAGCACTGAACCAGCGCGCAGCCAAACCCGCTGAAAAAAGAAGAAACCGACTGATAGCAGGGGCTGTGCTCCTGACAGCCACTTCAATTGCACTCTGGACTTATCTCTCCGCTCCAAAACCGGCAGAAGATATTTTCAATGAAAATTATACCCCTCCCCGAAGTATCCTCGAAGACAAGGCGGAAAGAGCCGCCAGAGACTCTGTAGCCGGCACAGTACCAGAAGTATGTGTACAGGTACTCGAAGACGCCGATGTTTACTTCAAAGAGAAAAAATGGGAAGAGGTAATCGGCACACTCATTCTGATGGCCGACAATGAAAATGATATGTGCAAATCGGATGCGCTGTTTTATATGGCAATAGCAGGCCTCCAACTTGAAAACCCGGAACTCACCCTGGAATGTCTCTCCAAAATCAGTGATATTGACCGGTACGGTGAGGATTTATACTGGTACCAGGCCCTCGCTTTCGTCAAAATTGCCGCCGAAAGACCCGGCAAAAGAAGTCTGGCCCGCAAGGCTGTTGAGCGCGCCCGATCCAATACCGTCATTCCGGAAAGAAAAGTGCAGGCAGAAAAAATGCTGTCTGAAATCGGCGACTAAATCACTTGTGTATGTACGCTGACATGCTCCTGCGCGATAGCTCCATTTTCATAGCGCCAATCTCCGATTCGCTCCAGGCATGGATTCTGCGCCGGAACTTCTCCTCACTGTTTGTTCTTGCCGACAAAAATACGCATAAATATTGTTACCGCCACCTTCTGGAAACGCTCTCCCAGACACCTCCAATACATCTGTTCGTCATCGAACCAGGAGAGTACCGAAAAAATCTGGATACATGCACGCTGATATGGTCGGAAATGAAAAAAGCCGGCCTGGACAGGAATTCGCTGGTGATAAATCTCGGCGGCGGTGTTGTCTGTGATATCGGCGGTTTCTGTGCCGCTACCTGGAAACGCGGTGTTGAGTTCATTCACATTCCTACCACCCTGCTGGCCATGACTGATGCCGCCATCGGTGGAAAAACAGGCGTTGATTTCAACGGAATCAAGAATATTATCGGCGTAACAAAACAACCTTCAGCCGTCTTCATTGACCCGCTTTTCCTGAAAACGCTGCCCGACAGGGAACTCAAAAGCGGAACGGCAGAGGTTCTCAAACATGCTGCCATTTCAGGAGAGTTAACAGCTCAATGGTTACACACACTGACTGAGCTGGATGTGTCAGAACCCGACTGGACAGAAGTTCTCAATAAATCGGTTGTCGTAAAAGCAGCAATTGTACAGGAGGATCCGGAGGAAAAAGGACTGCGTATGCTGCTGAATATGGGCCATACCATCGGCCATGCCATCGAAAGTTGTTTCCTCGACTCCAGCGAACCATTCACCCACGGAGAGGCCATCGCGATAGGAATGATTTGTGAAATCTTTATCGCAAAATCATATAAAAAAGCCGTTTCAGATAGTGATGTGCTGATCAGGTACCTGCTCAGGATATTTGAACTGCCTCAGCTGGATTCAGAAATATCGGAAAAACTCTGGCCATTGATGCTTCAGGATAAAAAAAATGCGTCCGGCAACGTACGAATCGCTTTGCCGGACGCACCTCATTCCATGCTGGTCCTGAATATCACCAGATCTGATCTGGAAAACAGTATTGAGTATTATAACAGCCTTGCAGGTTGAAAATCTTATTTCAGCTCCTTCGGCTTGACTACGGTAAATACCCGGGAAACATTGAATCCGAAGCGAATACCACTCATCAGCTGCCCGTCATTTCCCTTGAAAAACCACTGCTCCTGGGTTTCTGTAATGAATCCCTTGTAGGTCATATCAGGAGAATTGGTAAAGTGCAGCTGAAAAACGTGCCCGCCGGTTTCAATATCAAGTCCGAGCGACAAAGAATTCACATATGAAGTCGCGATCTGTCCATCAGGAACATAGTAGTATTCGGCATTGAAAGCCACTCGTTTCGACAGTTTGAAGCGCCCGGCCACTCCCATCGCATACACGTCATTCTTGTCCTCCGGAGACTCCGTCAGGTTCCTGTGCACCAGCGTCGGCATCAGTTGCAATGAAAGCCTGTCGCCGAATTTCCTCCCTATCAGAAGCTGATGTGTATAGTACAGCCTGTCGGTGAATTTGTTGTCGCGGGAAGGATCGGCAAATTTCACAGATTTGATTTGCGCATCGGCCAGATAAGTGACTGTTACGGGCATGTTTCTGGCTCCGGAACTTTGTCTGAGAATTTTGTACTTGACAAAGCCGTCATAAATCTTTTCCCGGCTGTTTCTGCCTGCTCCGACCATGAGCCTGTTCGTTATCCCGTAATCAAGTCCAAACCGGATGGTGGCTCCGTCAAGACCGAATATATCATACAGTCCCTGCCTGACGGGTGAGAAGCGGTGTGATATCTTGAAATCCAGTACACCCGCTGCAGTATTTTCAATAGAGTGACCGTTGATTACCCGGTTTGTCTTGAAACTGGCAGTGGCGTATTCCACGCTTTTTTCTTCGCCAAGCAGCGCAAGGAGATCCTGATCCTGCGCATGCAGGAGAGTCGGGAGCAGGAAGAACAGGAGCAGATGCTTTTTATTCATAGCGTTGATATTTCAATGTTCGGTATTTCCGTTTATTTCATCGGTTCAAGCGACGCATCAACCAGGATACGGGCATCCCTGGTAACTTTATCGCTCACGAGTGAGGGTATAGTGATGCCGTAGTCCGGCAATATGAGCGAAAAACCGGCATTTATCCGGATTTTTCCACCGCTGACGGTAACAGCTCCATTGGCGCTGATATCTTTGGTGACCCCGTGTAATGTCATTTTCCCGGACACCACCGCATTATAGGTGCCATCTTTCGCGAGGTTCACCTCACTCAAATTGGTGATCTGACCGGCAAAGGTTGCTTTGGGAAACTTGTTGGACTCCACATAGTTTTCGTTGAAATGCTCCTCCATCAGCGCCTGTTCAAATTTGAAACTTTTCAGCAACACGGCCCACTGAATTTTGCCGGTTGATGCGTCCAGTACACAGGAAGCCGTTTTGGTGAGTGCCTCAATCTTCTCAGGCGAAGTAGAACTGGTTGCATCCAGTTTTACCTTTCCATCGCGGGTAAAATAGTTTTGGGCAGAAAGGGTTGTGGTAGCAGCCAGCGCAGCAAACAGAAAGATTATCTTTTTCATGTCGGATGGATTTTGTTTTAAATCAGGTTATTAAACTTTAGCGGACTTCAACGCAATTATCAAGCTGCACGTCAAAGTTCAGCCCACTGCAGGTTCCCTTGAATTGAACGGGTTCTCCAACAGCAAACTCGGTGCGCGCATGGGGGGCTGTAGCAGACAGTTCGCAACGAACCACAAATCCGTTGGGGTCTCCTGTTTCAAGGCTTACCTTCACAGTTCCCTCATCGTTCATTACTTCCGCCACATTGCCTTTTACAGCAATGACTTTGTCGAAATATTTTTCATTCGATGCCGTCTCGTTCCGCTGATACTCCTCCAAAAGCGTTTTGGCATCCACTGCAATATCTGATTTGGCATTGGTCAGGTTCACGTGTGGCTTGTTCCACAGATAATAGCCAACTCCGGCACCCGCAGCGATTACTATCAAAAATGCAATGAGTATTTTTTTCATGTCTTGACAAGTTTAGTTGTTAGGCATACCGGCGTTTACCCATGCCTCAAGCAAGGCTATGTTGCAGGAAGTCATTTTACCGGAAGGAGGCATCAGGTTGCCACGGCCATTGACACGATCAACAGCAGAGACCGCAAAATTGACCAGATTGTCGTAGGTATCCATGGCTGATGTTTCCTGGGAACCACCCGGCTGATGACACGCCACACAGTTTTGCTGAATAACGGGCGCAATATCGGTGGCATAACTCACTGCGGTTGTATCACACTCTGTCACACCATACTGATCAACCTCATTGTCGTAGTAACAGGCAGACTGAGACAAGGTAGCCGTGAGCGCCAACAGAAAACTGGCAAAAGAAAGGTATTTCATAGTGAAAATGATTTTGTTACAGGAAATACTGTTCAAAACAGGAAAAACACCGTATCAGTTCTCAGGTGCACCGGCAGCAATCCATACACGCAGCTTTGACAGGGTGCAGTCATCCAGTTTTGATCCGCCCAATGGCATCCAGCTGACCGCTCTCGTTACGGAACTGTAAAAGGATCCGCCAAGAGCATACGACCGGATTTCAGAATAGGTGGTCAGTTTTACACCCCCCTGCGGATTGGAACCACTGTGGCAGCCCTGGCACTTGCTCTGCACAAGAGGTTTCACAAAGACACTGTATCCGGCACCGTTCAACGTGTCGCAAACACCGGATGACTCGTCACATGAATTGTTCTGAGCGCCCTGGCTGATCCACTTCTTCAGTAGCTCTATCTGTGCAGCGCTGAACGCCGGTTTGTTCAATGGCATACGCTCATCAGCTTCACTCGTTGTGAGAGACTCTATCAACTCATTTTTGCTCCAGTTGGTTCTCTTCACATCCTCCACCGTTGCCATAAGTTGCTCGTAGGAATCCACCACTACACCTTCAGCACGGTCTTGTGCGTTATGGCACCCGGATTCCGTACAATTGGAAATCAGCAGAGGCAGAACCTGATTCTGAAAGTAAACGGTATCGGGATCACAAGCACTTCCTGTCGGCGTGTCCGGACCAACAGGAATGAAAGGGTCATGCTTGCAGGAAAAAAGAGTTACAGTAAAAAGGCCCGCGAATAAACCTGACAGCAGAAAAATGTGTTTCATGTTTTTTGTTCTTTTTTGAAAAGAGAACGCTAAGATGACGGCCTTTCATCAACACAAACAAAATTAAAATACCGAACGGGAATAAAACACCTCTGAACATGGAACGAAAGGATTGGAAGACCTGGCTTGAACGTTTTGGTGTGGTTGGATTTTTATTCTTCCTTGCCAAAGGTTTGATGTGGATTGCCGTTTTTATGGGCGCTTTCAAGGCTTGTTCTTAGTGCCTGTTCAGGATATTGGTACCTTCGCGCTTCGAAAAAGGCCTGTTCTCACATTTAAATGAAAGATTGCGGCAAGTAATGACCGAAGCTCTCGAAACGGATCTCGTAGATCCCCGACATATCAATATCAAAGGCGCCCGGACCAACAATCTCCGGAACGTGGATCTGCAGATTCCCAAAAACCAGCTGGTAGTTGTCACCGGCGTAAGCGGATCGGGAAAGTCCAGCATTACAATGGACACGCTGTACGCAGAAGGCCAGCGTCGCTACGTGGAAAGTCTGTCAAGCTACGCTCGTCAGTTCCTCGGCCGAATGAAAAAACCGGATGTGGATTATATCCGCGGCATTTGCCCGGCTATCGCCATCGAACAGCGGGTATCTACCGGGAACACGCGTTCCACGGTGGGTAGCATGACCGAAATATACGAGTTCCTGCGACTGTTGTTTGCCCGGATTGGCAAGTTCTATTCACCCATATCCGGCGGTATTGTCAAAAAACACGAGGTTTCAGATGTCATTGACTATCTGAGAAACCTGCCCGATGGATCCCGGGGCATGATACTCATTCCTCTCGACAGGAAAAACCGGGAAAGACCCGTGGCACAGGAGCTCAATCTTCTGCTCCAGAAAGGTTATACCCGCCTGTGGTGGAAGGGGGAAATTCAGCGAATTGAAGACCTGCTGGAAAACGAACAGGATCTTGCCAACATGGACCTCAAAACGCAAGCCCTCGTCCTGATGGATCGTTTCTCGCTCCCCATGTCTGAAGAAAGTGACTGGATGCGCCTCGCCGACTCCGTCAATACAGCCTTCTATGAGAGCGAAGGGGAATGCACTGTACAGTTGGCAAGTGATAGTGGCGAATCTCCTGCACCTGTCCTTTTCAACAACCGATTCGAACTCGACGGTATTGTTTTCCCGGAACCAACTCCCCAGCTTTTCAACTACAACAATCCATACGGCGCCTGCCCAACCTGCGAAGGGTATGGAAGGATACTCGGAATTGACCCCGACAAGGTAATACCCGACAAAACCAAATCGGTGTACGATGGAGCTGTAGCCTGCTGGAAAGGTGAAAAATACGGTGAATGGCTGTCTTTTTTTCTCCAGCGGGCACATACAATCAACTTCCCGGTACACACGCCGTACGAGTTACTCCCCAGAGAAGAACAAAAGTTGCTCTGGAACGGAAAAAACGATGTGCCCGGTATCATGTCTTTTTTCAATGAGCTGGAAAGCAAGACTTATAAAATTCAGAACAGGGTGACGCTGTCGCGATATCGCGGTAGAACAACCTGCCATACCTGTGAAGGAGGCCGACTCCGGCAGGAAGCACTCTGCGTGAAAATTGATAACAAGAACATATCTGACCTGACCAGTATTGCAATTGATCAGGTACTCGAATTTTCCGAAAAGCTTGATAGCCATATCTCTGATTTCGATCGCCGCATTGCCAATCGCCTGCTCCTCGAAATCAACAACCGCCTCCGGTTTATGGTGGACCTCGGTCTGGGTTATCTGACACTCGACAGGGTGTCAAATACGCTCTCCGGCGGTGAAACTCAGCGCATTCACCTCACCAGAACGCTGGGCAGCAACCTCACCTCTTCTCTGTATCTCCTCGACGAACCATCCGTTGGCTTGCACCCGAGAGATACCGGCCGCCTGGTCAGTGTGCTCAAAGAGTTAAGGGATCTCGGAAATACAGTAGTAGTGGTCGAACACGAGGAAGAGGTAATCAAAAATGCCGATTTTCTGGTTGATATGGGTCCGGAAGCAGGAGTACACGGTGGTAATGTAGTCTTCGCTGGCCCCTACGCCGATATCGCCAATGCCGCACCGGAAAGCCTGACTACCAGATATATGACAGGTGTCCTGTCCGTCGAAACCCCGGCCACGCGCAGACCCGCACGCGAATTCCTGACTGTCAGAGGCGCCAGACAGCATAACCTCAAGAATGTTGATGTCCGGATACCACTTCATTGCATGACGGTAGTAAGCGGTGTGTCTGGCTCGGGTAAAACAACGCTCGTCAGAGATATTTTCTACCCTGCTGTATCACAACATTTACCCGATAACAGTGGCAAAACGCCCGGACTCTTCGACGGCCTGGATGGTAATGTAAAGCGCATCAGCAAAGTCGAATTTATCAACCAGAGCCCTATCGGCAAAAGCAGCCGGTCCAATCCGGTAACTTACGTAAAAGCCTATGATTATATCCGCGATCTGTTTTCATCGCAACAAATGTCGAAAATACGCGGATATCAGCCCAAACATTTCAGCTTCAATGTAGAAGGCGGTCGCTGCGAGGCCTGTAAAGGAGAGGGGGAACAAGTGGTGGAAATGCAATTCCTTGCCGACGTTCACCTCGAATGTGAATCATGCAGGGGCCGGCGTTTCCGCTCAGAAATTCTGGAAGTCGAATTCAAAGGCAAAAACATCTTCGATGTGCTCAGCCTGAGTGTGGAAGACGCACTCGATTTCTTTCAGGGTCACAAAGAGATTATTGACCGAATCAAACCATTATATGATGTAGGCCTCGGTTACGTACAGCTGGGTCAGTCATCCAGCACACTATCAGGAGGAGAAGCTCAGCGCGTCAAACTGGCATCATTCCTGATCAGGGAAAACAGTAACGGACATATTTTCTTTATCTTCGACGAACCTACAACCGGACTGCACTTCCATGATATAAACAAGCTGCTGCGCGCAATGAATGCACTGGTGGAAAAAGGCCATTCAGTCCTGGTAGTGGAACACAACCTCGAGGTCATCAAATCGGCCGACTGGGTGATTGACCTCGGCCCGGAAGGCGGCCAGGCCGGTGGAAATCTGGTCTTTGAAGGTATCCCTGAAGATCTGGTATCTGTAAAGGAAAGCCACACAGGCAGGTATCTGGCTGAAAAACTGAAGTAGTGTATGCTGCTTTTGCTGTTGTTTGCAGCTGCAATGTTCATCATGTGGCGCTTTTGGTTCTTTTTCCGGAACCCGCCACGGATCCCCCCTGCAGGAGATTCCATGTTGTCGCCAGCCGATGGCTGTGTGGTGTATGTCCGGCGCGTGGAAGCCGGTGAAGTGCCTGTCGCAATTAAAAAAAATCGCAGGATACTCCTTTCAGAAATCACCGCTCTCAATGAACAGGCCCACTCAACGGGCTTCATCGTGGGTATTTTCATGACCCCGTTCTCTGTGCACTACAACCGGATTCCCCTTGCCGGAGAGGTCGTTTCCGTACATGGCAGCAAGCCGGCAGGAAACCGGACCATGGCCCGGATGATTTTCAATCTCCTTTTCAGGAAAAAAGTTCCTGAATCTGGCTGCGAATATCTTTTAACCAATACAAGAAAGACTACCGTTGTTGATACCGGACACGGATGGTATGCAATAACTCAAATCGCCGATGTGTGGGTCAGTCAGGTTGTAAATAAACTGTCTCCGGGTGATAAAGCAGCACGGGGAATGCTATTCGGCATGATCCGGTTTGGTTCACAAACCGACCTTTTCATTCCGGATGAACTGGGTTACAAGCCCGTCTGTGTGCCCGGGCAATATGTTTACGCCGGAGAAACAATTTTGGCTTCTCACTGACCAAAGACATACTGCACGATATTGGCGCCCATTTGAAGCGCTTTATTGCGAAGTTCCTGTGAGTCACCGTGTACATCGTCCCACCCGTCACCAAGATCAGTTTCAAAATCGTAGTAGCAAACCAGCCGGCCCTGATAGATAAGGCCAAAACCCTGCGGCGCCTTCCCGTCGTGTTCGTGTATCTTGGGAAGCCCGTTCGGAAACTTGTATTTCTGATTGTAAATAGGGTGAGAAAAAGGTAGCTCCACGAAATCAAGTTCGGGAAATACCTTTTTCATGGTTGGCCTCACAAAAGGATCCAGCCCGAAGTCATCGTTCAGAATCAGAAATCCGCCACCCTCCAGATAAGCACGCATATTCCGTGCCTCCAGATCGCTGAAGAGCATGTTTCCATGCCCGGTAGCATATACAATCGGATAGTTGAACAACTCGGCACTGCCCGGCTCCACCGTGCCAAACTCCGGGTCGAAATTGGTGCGGAGATTATCATTGCAGAATTTGGCCAGATTTTTCAGCGAATTGACGTCATTGTACCAGTCGCCACCGCCACTGTACTTGAGCAGTCCGAACCTGATGGTTGGCTGTTCACCAATAGTAAAAGCGGTGGCCGCCAGGGCCAGCGCACACAGACATATCAGAAATGATTTTTTCATTTGCATAATCAGAATTTGGAATCATCCACAGATTCAAGGAATTCTCTTATTCCACCCACTACGCTTTCGACACATCCGTCTTCAAACGGCGAGCGCAGATTGGCAAGTTGCACCAGCTCCAGGAATGGCTTGCTTCCACCTGCCTGACATAGCCGCAGGTAATCCGTCCAGGCCAGTTCATGATTCTCACGATCCTTCTTCCAGAACTGAAACGCACAGATTTGTGCCAGGGTATAATCAATGTAATAAAATGGCGAATTGAAGATGTGGCTCTGCCGCTGCCAGAATTTTCCGGCGAGCAGGTGGTCATTACCCTCGTAGTTTCTGTGCGGGAGATATGTTTTCTCCAGTTTTCGCCATGCAGCATTGCGCTCTCCGGGAGTCATGTCCGGGTTTTCATAAACGATGTGCTGGAATTCATCTACCGCTACACCATAAGGAATGAATTGTAATGCAGCAGCCAGGTGCATGAACTGGTATTTTTCTTTTTGCTCGCCAAAAAAGAGGTGCATCCAGGGCCATGTGAAGAATTCCATGCTCATGGAATGTATCTCTGCAGCATCGCTCGTAGGCCAGTAATACTCCTCAACAGGAAAATGTGTGCTGCTCCACACCTGGAAAGCGTGGCCCGCCTCATGCGTGAGCACGTCAATATCGGCACTCGTACCGTTGAAATTGGAAAATATAAACGGCGCTTTGTACCCGGGAATATAGGTACAATAGCCGCCGGTAGCCTTGTTGTCGCGGTTCACAAGATCCATAAGGTGCGTCCGGAGCATCTGCTGAAAAAACCGGTCTGTTTCCACACTCAACTCCCGGTACATGACAGATGCGTTTCCGACAATCTCTTCCGGCGTTCCGACAGGTCGCGGATTCCCGGAGGGATATTTGTAATCTTCATCGTAGTACCCAAGGGTATCAATACCAAGCCGCTTTCTCTGGCGCTCGTAGAGCGAAGACGCCAATGGTACAATTGTTTCGCGTACTTGCCTGCGGAAATTGGCTACCATTTCCGGAGTATAGTCAGAGCGCCTCATACGCGCATAACCCACTTCCACAAAATTTCTGAAGCCGAGCTTGATCGCTATCTCGTGCCTCAACTTCACCATTTTATCAAAAATATCCTCTATAGAATCGGCGCTTCCGGCATAAAACGCCCATTTGGCATCAGCAGCACCCCGACGTGTTTCTCTGTCTTCCGACAATTCGAGCGGACCAATACTGCTCAGATTATAGGTGGTTCCCCTGAATTCAATTTTGGCCTGAGCCTTTATTTTCGTGTATTCTGTACTCAGCGCATTCTCCTCCTGCAGGTTTTCAAGCGCTGAAGGCTTGAACGTCTTGATAGCCAGTCCGGCGAGTGTAAAGAGCTGTGTACCAAAGGCTGCTTCCAGTGCCGGCCTGAAGGGAGACTGGAGTAATGCCTCGTAAAAACGGGTACTTAACGCTTCAAATTCTGGCAAAGATTCGTCGAAGTATTGGTTTTCAGCCTCATAAAAAGGGTCTGCTGTATTCGAGGTATGCCTGATCATGCATATATTATACATGGTAGAAAAATACTCCCGAAGCCGGTTCAATTCACCAAGACACCCCCTTTGCTGCTCAGCGGAGGTGGCATTATTGAATTCAGACAGCCTGGTATTAAAATCGGCTGCAAATGAAACCAGATCGGGTCGCCGGTACTCAAAGGCCTCAAAGGGCGGAGAAAAAGTAGTCTGCGTCATGTCCATAATAAGTGATTTTTTCGGATTTGAAGCACAAAAATAAGGAAGAACAGGGGAGTGTTTCCGATTTCCGTCTGCTATTCTGAATACTTGGTTATTTTCGCCACAAAAACGCACACATGACTCGTTTTTATATCCTCGGTTTTTGGTGCCTGTTCCTCATCGGACAGATAAAAGCACAGTCAACAGCTTATGTAATCGGCTTCGGTCCGTCTGCAGGCCTGCAGAAATGGGACAATGCCTATAACCGCGAGCCGCTTTTCCAATACCACGCCACACTGGGCATGGAATCTATCAACAATGAAGACGACCGGTCCTCTTTCCTGATGCAGATTGGCTATCACGTGAAAGGAAGTGCCATGCGTTTCCGGACGGTCAGTTTCATCAGTGGCCTCCCCGGTGGTGCATATTCCGAGCAGTTCAAGTTCAATAATATCTCATTCATGATGGGAGCCAAACAGCGGGGCAATATAGGCCCGCTTGCCAATACAAGATATTTTTACTTCGTAGGCCTGCGTGGCGACTATACCTACAGTACCAATATTGATGAACTGAACAGCCAGAATTCCTGTAACAGGGCATTGTATCCCCTCATGGGTGGTGTGCAGCGCTGGATGGCCGGTTTTTCCGTCGGCGGAGGCCTGGAATTTCAATTTGCCGAACTGGTTGGCGCACAGGTACAACTTTCCATTAATCCGGACGTTACAAATCAGTACCGCCAGGGGCCTATTCCGAATGTAATTGACGCCTGCAACCCGGGATTCACTTATGCCGTACCTGAACAGCGTGTAAGAAACACATCTGTCGAACTGACCGTGGGTCTGCGCCTGCTCAGAAAAGTCATCCTGATTGATTAAACAATAGTCATTACCCTCAACAGACCAGGAGTATATGCTTTCGCTTGTCATCATACCCACCTACAACGAAATCGAAAACGTGGAGGCCATCATCCGGGCGGCTCTGCGTCAGCCCGGCCCGTTTCACGTGCTGATCGTTGACGATGGATCTCCTGATGGCACAGCGGGTGTGGTGAAGCGTTTACAGGAAACAGAGTTCCCGAACCAGCTGCATCTGATCGAAAGAAAGGGCAAACTGGGACTGGGAACCGCCTATATCGCCGGTTTCAGGTGGGGACTCGAACGTTCCTACGATTATTTCTTCGAAATGGACGCCGATTTTTCACATAATCCCGATGATCTGCCGCGACTGCTGGCCAAATGCCGCGATGAGGGGGCCGATGTGGCAGTCGGATCAAGGTACTGTCCGGGCGGACACGTGGAAAACTGGCCTGCCGACAGAATTATACTATCCAGAGGTGCCTCTTACTATACATCTCTGATTCTTTGGATGCACATTGGCGACCCCACAGCCGGTTTCATCTGTTACTCCCGAAAGGTGCTGGAAACCATACACCTTTCGGGAATCAAATTCGTGGGTTATGCATTTCAGATTGAAATGAAATATACTGCTTACCGCCTCGGATTCAGCGTGGCGGAGGTGCCTATAACATTTAAAGACCGCGAAAAAGGTCAGTCCAAAATGTCACTGAAAATTATCCGCGAAGCAATGCTCGGCGTGCTCCAAATGCGCTTCCGCCACATCCGCAGAGTGAACTGAAAAAGCTACTTTTTCTTTCCCGGCACCCGCAACTCAGTTCCTGCCCTGACGATATCACTCTCTTTCATCTTGTTAAGCCGGGCAAGCTCCTGGGCAGAGTAGCCCAGTTCGGTTGCAATCGCACTGAGTTTCTTGTCCTCAAGTATCCGGTGAACGGTCACTGGCGTACCGGAAGAAACGCTGCCAGGGTTTGTTGCCTTATCCGCCCCGCCTTTCCCTGTACTTCTCTGGGGCTCCTTGTCTCCATATGTCTCCTCGTCCTTCTGACAATCGCAGTTCCCGATGGTTATCTTCTGACCAATTTTAAGGCTGACGGGACCTTTAACTGGCAGGTTATTCGCTTCTCTGATACAGGTTTCAGGACAGTCGTATTTGGAAGAGAGTTTCTGCAGTGTCTCGCCACTTTTGACTGTGTGTATCTGCGTTTTGGCATCATCTTCTTCTGCCGAAGGCTGTGTACTGCGGATACTGCCGGTTCGACCACTGCTGCTCCGGTACTGTTCATCCGAAGAACCCGGATATATTTTCCTCTGATCAATAACTTTGCCAGGCACCTTGATCTCTTCGGGCTCTTTTACAGGTCCGACAGGCGCTTCACCGGGCGGAGGCATATACCATATTTCCTGACACACCTCAATCACATTCACATCCTCGATATCATTCCACCTGGCCAGTGTTTTCACAGGAACTCCGTAAGTTCTCGAGATACTGTACAGATTGTCGCCGCGCTGAACAACGTGCTTGCCATAACCCAACAGTTCCGGACAAGAAATACGCACGGTTATGTCCCCGTAGCGATACTCCCTGACAGCCGGCGGATTGGACGGATCGAAAAAAGGGGCGGGATCATCGGGCAGAATTTCTGTCTGATTGCATTTTTCGGCTATATAATCAGCAAAACCGGAATTGCCTATTTCAGAAAGAGTCATTTCATTCTCGTCTGCCTGTGTTTTGCCTGTACCAGTACGTTCATACACCACCCCCACAGAAGGAATAATTTCCAGTTCGGAAACAAACTGCCTGTTTTTCAGGCTTTTGCAGGTAAATCTGTATTGTCTGAGGCATCCCTTGCGGGCCGTTACATCGTAATTTACCGTATTTTCTGTCTTTTTCAGCGCCAGATTATCCTCGTAGTTCAGGTCTGTAGTATCAAATGCAAAAGCTGTGTACCGATTTCTGAATACGCACTTCACTCCTTCAAAAGAGAGCATGGATGCCGACAAGACTGTATATACGTGGAAAGATGAAGCGCTTCGTTTAAAAACAAGCTTTACCTCCTTCGTCTGATTATTGATAGCCGAAACAAGCGTTTCACCAATTTTGGCATTTTCGGCAGTATTCATACCAACGGGTGCCGTTCGGGGCCTGTCATAACTGTTATCTACCGTGAAATAAAAAGTCTGCTTGCTCCTTACGTAGGAGAACACTGTTACGCCCTCCTCGTTATCATCTCTGGGATTTTCATAAATGTATGATAATTTGTCCACATCCTCCTCTTCAAAGTGGATGTAGGTCGCCTCTGATTTCTGCCCGAGAACAGGAAAAGATACAAAAAGAAGGAGGGAAAGAGCCGGGAAAAACTGTTTCATCGCTGCTTGTTTATTGGTAAAAAGAAAACATCTGGCAAATTTTGCCTATATCTATAACTAATGAACGTTTGAATGCACAATAAAATTCCATGCAATTTTATGATATTATTTTTAATATGTACATATTCCACGTGAAATATTTATTACAGACATACTTTTGCACCATGTCAAAACCTCTGATTCTTGTTACAAACGACGATGGCATAGCAGCCCCCGGTATCCGTGCACTGGTAGAAGTCGCTGCATCTTTTGGCGAAGTTATCGTTGTGGCCCCCGATTCTCCACAAAGCGGTAAAGGGCACGCTATCACCATCCATGATCCCCTCCGGTTAAAAAAAGTATCGGTATTCGAGGGCATAGAAGCATGGGAGTGCTCCGGAACCCCTGTTGACTGTGTAAAACTGGCAAAGCATGTAATACTGAAAGACCGTCCCATTGCGCTCTGTGTGTCGGGTATTAACCACGGCAGCAACGCGAGCATAAATATTCTCTACTCGGGTACGCTCTCTGCAGCCATGGAAGCAGCACTCGAGGGCATAAGAAGTATAGGGTTTTCTCTGCTGGATTTCAGTTTTGATGCTGACTTTGAAGCATCCCGGATTTGGGCAGAAAAGGTCATTGAGTATATGCTTTCTCAACCATTCCGACAGGGTTGTCTGCTGAATGTTAACATTCCCAGACTCTCTCCATCTGAAATTCGTGGAGTGAAAGTGTGCCGGCAGGCTAATGCCCGTTGGGTCGAAAAGTTTGTTGAAGGCCGCGATCCGGGCGGCAGACCATACTACTGGCTCACCGGAGAGTTCATCAATGAGGATACTGGCGATGATACCGACGTATGGGCACTTGAAAACGGGTATGTATCCGTAGTACCATCCATGCACGACCTGACCAACTATACGGTACTTAAAGAATTGTCTGAACTGGAAAGTGTCTGACCTCTATTTCAATCTCAGGAATGGCTCTTCGATAAACTTCCAGCTCAGGCGGGCAAGTATATAGGTTGCGATGAATGCAAGCAGCATATATAAACTTTGCCCGATAACGGGATTCACCCCGCTGGCTATCAGTGGTTTGCCAAACCAGTTTTCCCACTCAAAATTGAACATGTGGTGAAAAACGTACAGCCCGTAACTCAGTTTGCCCAAATGAACCAACGGCGCCGATTCACAGACCCTGCGAGTTAGTGAACGATCATCAGGGTTCAGTGCAAGCAGAAGAACGCTGGTGAAGAACAACGAGGAAAGTGTCCATAGACTGGGCTGATTACCGTTGATAAAAAGTTGGGCTACCTCCCAGCCGGAAAAAAGAAACAACGCCCGGACAATCCAAAGATAATGAGGGATACGCTGAATCCAGCCCAGCCTGAGCGCAGCTGCCACCAGGGCACCCAGCGCCAGCCCGTCCATCCGGCAATAGGTAAATACATACGACGACACAGAAAGCTTCTGTCCAACCATGTCATCTGTCAGATGACGCAATTCTGTACTGACACTAACGAGTATAATGCACAGAACGGCCAGATACCTCACAGGAAGCAGCCATACAATCAGGGGCCAAAACAGGTAAAATTGCTCTTCTACCGCCAGCGACCACAAGTGATTGAGATTAAAAATGAAACTGTGATACAGATAGGCATTCTTCAACCCCATGGCTACATTCGGGGTGAAAGTAAAAAACCACGCAAATGAATCCAGACCGGCAAGACGTTCCGGTGCCCGCTCGACATACACCACAGTAAGCCAGGTTACTACCACCGCGAAGTAATAAAGTGGCAGAATTCTCAAAGCCCGGCGCTTGTAAAAATTGGCAAAATAATGGGCTTTCCCCCGGGTATCGAGCAGTATCCCGGTAATCAGAAACCCGGAGAGAACAAAAAACAAATCCACCCCGATCCAGCCGCTCTGGGCAATGTAAAAACTGCGCTCGGTAGGCCAGTAGTCCCGCAAAGTAAAGTGGCTGAGCAGCACCAGCAGGATAGCCAACCCGCGAACACCGTCAAGCGCAGGCAAGTGCCCCCTGAAGTGAATGGTATATGGACTTTCGCTCGTCATATCAGTTGATCACCTGAATACGGGCGCCGTTGCTCAGATTGAGTTGTCCGGTTGTCACCACTTTTTCCCCTTCACGTAAACCGCCGGTAACCTCCACACGCTCACCATAAACACCGCCAACAGTCACTACCCGTATTTCCGATAACGTATCCTGTACCACTACATATATCTTGGGGTCCTGTAAACTTCCCACAATGGCTTTGCGGGGGAGTGTGAGTCCTTTCCGGTTGGCGTCAAATGTAAAAACAGCCTTTGCGTGCATACCACCTCTCAGGGGTGCATTTTTAGGGTTAACAACCTCAATCTCAACATCATAAGTAAATGCATTGTCTGCACGAAGTCCCACGTTCGTTACCCGACCTGATATGCTTGCACCAGGATAAACGTCCGGATTAACTCGCACAGTCTGCCCTTTTTTTACATTGAGTACATCGCGTTCGGTTACTTTCACCATCAGGAAAAGTTTCTCCAGATTGGTCATCTGTGCAACCTGAATACCCGGACCTATTACACTGCCTCTCTCTATAAAACGCAAACCGAGGGTGCCGGTCATCGGAGCGGTAATGCTTGTCTTTTCTATCTGCTTCTTCAGACCCTTCTCTTTCGCTTCTGCTGCCAGAATGCCCAGCTGGATATCCTCAATTTTATTTTTGGGAGCAGCCTCTCCTTCAATCAGGTTGGTCAGACGGTCCTGATCTTTCCGCAGCTTTGCCAGATTGGCCTGTGTTGCCTCCAGTTCTATACGTAGCAACTCGTCATCTACTTTGGCAATCACCTCTCCCTCACTTACCCATTCTCCCTTGTTTTTATACACCTCCAGTACCCTGCCTGCTGTTTCCGAGATAACAAACATCTCCTTGGCGGGCAGGAAGATTCCATCTGCCTCCAGACTGTTTGCTAGCGTTTCAAGCTGGGGCAACACGGCCTCAACGGGCACGTAAGCACGCGTCACCTTCGACAAAAGGGCCTCATGCTCCAACTCTTTCTTGTTGGAACAGAGTTTCCAGGTTGTCAGTGCAACTAATAAAAACAGGGTCAGCCAAATATAAGTGCGGGTGCGCATAAGACAAGGTATTTCGCTGCAAAACTACGCAAATGGCGCTCTATTTTACCGATTTGTTTCTTTGTTTGCCGGGAATCAACAGGGTAATTAACTTTGACTCTCAATTTATACATCTCGAAGCCATGCTGATAAAAGCCTCTCAGGTAACAAACCTCACCGACGCACGGTATTTCGCCGCCCGCGGCGTCAGTTTCATCGGATTTAATCTGGAAGAAGGTACTGAAAATTACCTCGACCCGGTTTACATGAAAGCGATAAAGGAATGGATCGAAGGTCCGAAAATTACCGGCGAATTCGGATCAGCTTCTCCCGCTGTGGCTGCCGAAGCAGCATCTTTTTTCGGACTGGACGCAGTACAGATCAATGCCGGCAGGAACCTGGACGAACTGGGAAATCTGGCCGGAGTGGAAACCATACTTCGACTCGACGGACAAGCAGGAATTCGTGTTATTACCGGTATCGTTGAAGGAGCGGTCCCGTACGTCAGTCACTTTCTGCTCGATTTCTCTGCTGCAGAAAACTGGGAACAAATTCTGGAAGATAATGCCAGCGAATGGCTTGATTTGTTTAATCAGTGCAGCATGTTTATCCATGCTGACTTCAAACCCGAACATCCGGACTGGCTGGCATCGGTATTTCATGTGACCGGCATCAGTATCACCGGAGGAAATGAAGAAAAAGTTGGCGTCAAATCTTTCGATGAACTTGACGCCATCCTCGATATGATTCAGTTATAGCATCAACCGTGCTTCTGCGCAAAATCAGCCATCAGTCCGGCGAGTACTTCTACACTTGATTTGGGCATGGCGTTGTACATACTAGCCCTGAAACCACCCACTGAACGGTGCCCCTTCAGGCCAACAATGCCGTTCTCCTTGCACAGATTCATAAACTGACTCTCCAGCGCAACATATTTTTCTTCCATTACAAAGCAGGCGTTCATTGTGGAACGATCTTCCACAGCCGTAGTACCCCGGAAAAGTGGATTGCGGTCCACTTCATTGTACAAAACGGCCGCACGTGCCTTCGCCTTGCGCTGCATCGCTTTCAGCCCGCCACTCTTTTTGATCCAGCGAAGTGTCAGCATGCTTACGTAAATAGGGAATACAGGCGGTGTATTGTACAGGGAGTTTTCCTTGATGAATGTACGATAGTCGATCATGGATGGCAAATGGCGCTTTACCTGCCCCAGCATATCCTCACGAACGATCACGACAGTAGTTCCGGCCGGACCCAGATTTTTCTGCGCACCGGCATAAATAAGCCCAAAAGGCTCCGGATTGAACGGCCGGCTCAGAAAATCCGACGACATATCGCATACCAGCGGAACCGGCGATTTGGGAAATTTGTGCATTTGGGTGCCAAAGATCGTGTTGTTGCTGGTAATGTGGAAATACCGCGCATCTGCGGACACCTTGTACTTTTGGGGTATAAATGTGTAGTTCTGCTCCTTTGATGAGGCAACCACATCTATTTTACCAAATGCTTTCGCCTCCTTGATAGCCTTGTTCGCCCATGTACCTGTATCGAGGTATGCAGCTGTTTCTCCTTCATTCAAAAGGTTAAAGGGAACCTGATAGAATTGCGTGCTGGCACCGCCAGTGAGCCAAAGCACCTGATATCCTTCAGGCAATCCGATGATTTCCTTCATCAGGGCATTCGCCTCTTCAATAACAGCCGTAAACTCAGGCCCGCGGTGCGACAATTCCAGTAAACTGAGCCCGATACCATTGTAATTGGCAACCGCTCTTGCCGCTTCTTTTATGACCGGCGCCGGCAAAATGGCCGGACCAGCCGAGAAATTATGCTTTTTCATGTCAGTAAACAATATTATGACTTGAGATCTGCCGGGATTTTCCGGCCCGCAAAGTTACCGGTTTTTTCACGGAGACACCCAAAGTTGTCATTTTCAGGCGATTTTATTTCAGAAAAAACACTATTTTGTCAGAAATATTTCCTCTCATTGTCCAATTTGAATGGAGAATGGTATATTATTTGGTTGTTTGGTCTAAAGCAGCTTGTTGACTATATCTCTATCGTACTCGCAAAAGTACCTTTGCACACGATTTTACACGGCCTTCATGACAAAGCATCTCTACCTCGTACTGTTCCTGTTTTGCACCCACTTTTCAACCCTGTCTGCTACCGGCGACCCTGCCGATGCATTTCGCCTTAATGTACGCAAGGCGGAAGGAGTTATCAAACTGGATGGTTTTCTTGAGGAGCCTTCCTGGAACAGGGAGAATTCAGCCAGTCAATTCAAACTGAATTTTCCGAATGATACGGCTTTTTCAAAGTGGCAGACAGAGGTTTATGCCACTTTCGATGATAATTTCCTGTACTTCGGCGCCGTCTGCTATCAGAAGAGAAGTGATTATACTATTCAAAGTCTCCGCCGGGATTTTGGTCCCGGCACTACCGATGTACTCAACATCCTGCTGGGGCCTGCAAAAGATGGCCTGAATGGTATGGCTTTCGGTATCAGTCCATACAATGTTCAACGGGAAGCCCTCATTGACAACGGCGCCAATCTGTCTTTTGAGTGGGACAATAAATGGTACTCCGCTGTTCAGAATTACGACGATCGCTGGGTGGTTGAAATCGCTATTCCGTTCAAAACACTGCGATACACAGTAGCAGAAGGTGAAAATTCCTGGGAAATCCAGTTCGTACGTGCCAAATTGAAGGAATTTGAAACAAGTTCCTGGCGCCCGGTACCATTTCAGTTCAGCCCGCTCAATCTTGCCTTCGCAGGCCGCCTCGACTGGGCAACGCCACCCCCGAAACCGGGAGCAAACATCAGCGTTATTCCTTATGCTATCGGTAGTGCATCGCTCGACTACAACCGGTCGCCCGGCGATTTGAGCCTGGAGGATGTTTCCAGAGATATTTCCGGTAACCTGGGCGCCGATGCCAAAGTAGCCATTACCTCCGGCCTCAATCTCGACCTCACATTCAATCCCGACTTCAGTCAGGTGGAAGTAGACCGTCAGGTGCCCAACCTGAGCCGCTTCGAGCTGTTTTTTCCTGAAGTAAGGCAGTTTTTTCTGGAAAACAGGGATCTTTTTTCCATGTTTGGCTTTCCGGGAACAAGACCTTTCTTCTCACGGCGTATCGGCGTGGGTTACAATCCGGTGAAAGGACTCAATGAGAGAATTCCCATAGTGGGTGGCGCACGACTCAGTGGCAAACTGACTGATAATCTTCGCGTAGGATTACTCAATATGCAAACCCGCCAAAAAACCTGGAGCGATAACGCTGCCGTCCCGGCATCCAATTTCACCGTGGCAACAGCTCAGCAAAAGGTCTTCGGTAGAAGTGCCGTAAGTGCCATTCTGGTGAACAGGCAAAACGGACTCGACAAACTGAACGAAACCCAAAAGGCAGACTGGCAACCCTGGAACCGGGTGGCCGGACTGGAATATAACCTGTTCTCAAAAGATAATCGCTGGGAAGGGGAGTGGTATTATCACCGGTCTTTTTCTCCCGATCCCAAAAAGAGAGGTAGTACGCTGGCCAGTTTCCTCGGATATGAAGATCGCTATTTCAACGCCAGGTTCGGATACCAGCGAATTGACTCTACCTACGACGCCGAGGCTGGTTTTGTACCCCGCCCGGGCGTTCAAAGTCTTTTTCCCGGTTTTGGCTTCAATTTTTACCCCAAAGGCGGCCGGGCATCCAGGCATGTCACACAATTTTACTTTAACGTGGACGGCGATGTAGTTCTCGGACTCAACGGCTTCCAGACAGATCACAGTGTTTGGGTGTATGGTGGCGCACGTTTCAGAGATCAGTCATTCTGGAATCTGGGCGGATACAACGAATTTGTATATCTGTTCGAACCTTTCGATCCAACCAACCTGTACAGGCCCGGAACACAACCTCTCCCAGTAGGCGCTTATCCCACACACGGCTTCGGAACCGAGTACTCCTCGGGAACATCTACTGATTTACAGGGAAATTTTGCCATTCAGGCCGGACAGTACTTTTCTGGCAGACTCTTTTCATTTGATGGTCAACTTTCATACAGGAGACAGCCAATAGGTTTGCTCACGCTTTCGGTCAATTACAACAGGATAAGATTGCCTGAACCGTAT
Source organism: Bacteroidota bacterium (assembly GCA_039804245.1). Lineage (GTDB taxonomy): Bacteria > Bacteroidota > Bacteroidia > Chitinophagales > Saprospiraceae > M3007. The sequence goes on along the minus strand of JBDLWO010000275.1, from coordinate 8,791 downwards.
CCAAGTGCCGATATATGGCTCATCGGACCCAGATTCGAGGTTGCTTTCCGGCGTGATCTGTTTCTGAGCGGATTTTTCCAGTACAATACACAGGCCAACAACTTCAACATCAATGCCCGGGCTCAATGGCGCTTCGCACCGGCTTCGGATGTGTTCCTGGTGTACACCGACAACTCCTTCGCTCAGTCTGTCGCAGACTCGGCTGTGCGATTCCTTTCACCCAAAAACAAGGCGATTGTCCTGAAATTCGTTTACTGGCTGAATCTTTAGTCAGTATATAGCTTCATCGTGTGCCAGGTATCGCTGAACATAGTCCTCTATGCCAGCCTCCAGCCCGTAAAATGGCTCCTGATACCCCGCCGCTCTGAGTTTGTCCATCCCGGCCTGTGTGAAATACTGATAGGTATCCCTGATATCTTCCGGAGTATCTATGAACGAAATATTGGGTTCAAGACCAAGTGCATTGAACGTTGCATTGGCCAGATCAAGAAAAGAGCGCGCCTTGCCTGTACCCAGATTATAAATACCACTCGCGGGCTTGTTTTCCAGAAAGTAGAGCAGTACATCGGTCACATCTTTCACGTAAATAAAATCGCGACTCTGCTCTCCATCCCTGTAATCGGGGCGATGCGACCGAAACAATTGCATGGAACCCGTTGATTTGATTTTTCTGGCCGTGTGCATCACTACTGAGGCCATTCTCCCTTTATGGTACTCGTTGGGACCATATACATTGAAGAATTTGAAACCGGCCCACACGGGTGGTTGCCCGGCGCCCCAACCCTTTTCCCCGGCCATATTCAGTGCCCATACATCGAAATCCTGCTTGCTCTGTCCGTAAGGATTGAGCGGCTTCAGGAAAGGGACAAGGGTATGATCATCGGAAAATCCGTGCTCGCCAAGTCCGTAGGTGGCGGCACTGCTCGCATAATAAAGCGGAATATTGAACCCGGAACAAAGCATCCACAGGGCACGGGAATATTCGAGGTTCAGTTCGTCAAAGATATCCGTCCGCATTTCGGTCGTATCGGTTCGTGCACCCAGATGTATGATAGCATCAACATCAAGGTGGTTGCGCTCCAGCCATCGCACAAACTGAATGCGGTGTACCGTGCCACGGTATTCCTTTCCTTCCAGATTGCGTTTTTTGTCCGGACGTAAAAAATCATCCACAACAAGTAAATCTGTATAGCCGGCCTCGTTCAGCCTTTTTACCATGCAGGACCCAATGAATCCTGCAGCACCTGTTACAACAATCATAGTATGTGAGGTTGGTTGTGTATCGGGCAAAAATAACCAATTAGAATCATACTTATCGTCGCTATTTTTGCCACCGCGAGTCAGCTGATCTCGCTCCGGGTGAAAAGTGTGAATCCCGGCAGTCATGTCAAACCCGAATAAGGTGTCCGTACAAAACATATCTGCTTCTCCCCGCGAAATCCGCCGGGTATATTTCGCCTCCGACTTTCACCTTGGCGCCGATGCGCGCCTGACAAGCCGTGAACGCGAAAAGTTGATCGTAAAATGGCTCAATATGGTCTCTGAAGATGCCGAAGCCATTTATCTGGTGGGTGATATTTTCGAGTTCTGGTTCGAGTACCAATCGGTTGTTCCGAAAGGCTTCACCAGGGTTCTTGGCAAACTCGCCGAACTGCGCGACCGCGGTATCCGCATCGAAGTATTCACCGGTAACCACGATCAGTGGATGTTCGGATACTTTGAGGAAGAACTCGGAATACCGGTACATTACAATCCTGTCGCTTTTACACTCAACGGAAAATCCTTCTTTATTGGCCACGGCGACGGGCTTGGCCCCGGTGACTATGGGTACAAGCGGATGAAGAAAGTGTTCACACACCCGATAAGCCGCTGGATGTTCCGATGGCTACACCCCGATCTGGGTGCAAAACTGGCCCTCTTTTTTTCCAGGAAAAGCCGCGAAGCCACTCCTCCGGAAGAAAGAAACTGGCTGGGGGAACCCCGGGAATGGCTCCTGCAATACTGCAAACGAAAAATTTCACAGGATATCGAACCCGATTATTTCATATTCGGACACCGGCACCTGCCGATTGACTGGCTGCTTGAAAATGGTAAAAGCCGCTATATCAATCTCGGCGAATGGCTCTGGCATAACTCTTATGCTGTTTTCGATGGCTCCGAATTATCCGTACAATTTTTTGAAAATGACGGAGCAGTAGTCAAAAACTGGTAGAAATTCCGGTCTTTTTGTGCAGATAGTACCTTTTAATATCTCTTTTGTCTATTCTGACACCCCAAACAGGTATTATGATGTAATTTTGAACGAATTTTATCGTTTTCAACGGCGTGGTCAGATCCGGCTGCGCAATTCATATTTACAGCACAAACATCACAACTAAAACATGAACATTAAAAATCTTGTCGTCGTTGCGGCACTTTGCCTGCCTGTTGTTCAGGCAACTGCGCAGTCAAAGGCGCCCGAGCATTGGTTCAATCTCGAACAATCAAAGGATAACGTAAATGGTACCGGCGGAGATGAGGCGCTGCAGCGCCTCAAACAAAAAGGCAAAAAAGGACAGACGGTCATCGTGGCTGTTCTCGACTCCGGTGTCGAAGTAGATCATGAAGATCTCAAAGACGTTATGTGGACGAACCCCAACGAAATCCCGGGCAACGGAAAAGATGACGATAATAACGGCTATATCGACGATATCCACGGATGGAACTTCCTCGGTGGTAAAGACGGCCGTAATATCAACCACGAATCGCTGGAACTGACACGCGAATACGTGCGCCTCGGAAAAAAATTCGCCAGCGTGGATGCAAACACGCTGTCCGGCGCAGACAAAAAGGAGTACGAATACTATCTCGGCGTAAAAGAGGCATTCGAAGACCAGAGAGCCGGCGCCCAGCGCCAGATGGAAAAGGTTGCTGAACAGCTGAAACCCATTGAAAATGCGTTCGAAGCCGTTGAAAAAGCACTCGGCAAATCCGACTTCACCCAGGATGAACTCAACAACTTCAACACCAGCGGCAACGCCGAACTGCAGGCCTCTGTTGATATGGTGAAGCGCATGATGGGACAGGGCATGTCTTCCAAAAAAGACCTCGAAGATGCAAAAAAACAAATGTCCGAACAGGTGTACAACCAGCTGGAGTATCAACTGAATCCCAACTTCAATCCACGCGATATCGTTGGCGACGATCCATACGATACAAGCAACCGATTCTACGGTAATAACGACTATGAAGGTCCCGATGCGTTCCACGGCACACACGTGGCTGGTATTATCGCCGCCAATCGCAACAACAGCGCAGGTATCCGCGGGGTGGCAGATAATGTAAAAATTATGACTGTTCGCTGTGTGCCTGATGGCGACGAGCGCGATAAAGACGTTGCCAATGCCATTTATTATGCTGTTGATAACGGCGCCAGCATCATCAATATGTCTTTCGGCAAAGGCTACAGCCCACAAAAAGACTATGTGGACGCCGCCATGCGCTACGCCGCCGAACACGATGTACTCCTCGTTCACGCTGCCGGCAACGACGCATCCAATAACGACACTGATACCAATTTCCCCAATGATGGTTACAACAAGGCCGTTAAAAGAGGCCTGTTCAAAAAAGAAAAATCAGTACCAACCTGGATGGAAATCGGCGCCCTGCACTATCGCACCGGCGAAGGCCGTGTTGCCCGCTTCAGTAACTATGGAAAGAAAAACGTTGATCTTTTCTCGCCAGGAGTGCAACTCTATTCTACAGTGCCTGACGGCGGATATGGTAATGCAAGCGGCACTTCCATGGCCTGCCCGGCTGCCGCAGGCGTAGCTGCCATCCTTCGTTCTTACTATCCCGAACTCAGCGCCGTTCAGGTAAAGAGTATCATGGAAAAATCTGTGAACAAACAAACCGGTGAAGTAAACAAACCCGGCACCACCGAAAAAGTGGCATTCACGGAACTCTGTGTATCAGGCGGTACTGTGAGCGCTCCCAACGCCGTAGAACTCGCAGAAAAAACAAAGCCCGCCAAAGCATCTTCAAAAGCTATCTGGCGCGAAGCCGGCGCCGGTAAAATCAAAACAAACCTGGCCCGTCAACCAAGAGCGTAAATTCGGCTTTTCTCACAAGCAGACCCGCATGCGATCTCTACTGAACGCATGCGGGTTTCTTTTTGGAACTTTTGCCACAAATAACCTGTTTAGTATATTGCAGTGACCAGGATTTTGTCCGTTCACTCATCACAGCGGAGTAAAAATTCCCGCATTTCAAAAATATCCCGTAAATTGCGTTGAAAAACGTAAAGAGTATATTCCGATCTTTATGCCTCAGGCAAAAAAAGCTGTCTATGATTCGGTGATAAAGTTCCGTATATGCTCTAATCCACACTAAAATGTCTAAAAAGAAAAAACACGGCGGCAAAAAGCTGACCGCCCGGGAACTACAAATCGAAATCCTTCGATTCCTGCTGCAAAGACCCAAAAAACAGTACGCACCGCAGCAAATTGTCCACGAACTACATGTCGAAAACAATAAAGACGCCGCAGAATACGCCCTGCAACAGCTGGCTAAACTGGGCTCTGTCACCGAGTTTTCCCTCAACAGATACGGTATCACACTCGACAGGTTTGTCTCCGAAGAAGAAGACGAAGAACCAGCCGAAAACCCGGCCCAAAGCGAAGAGATTGTTCAGGCCAGACCCACTCCACGCGAAAAACAGTCGGCCAGCCCATCCAAAAACAGAAAGGTAATCGAAGGAAGGGTGGATATGACACGCACAGGCTCCGCCTATATTATCTCCGATCAGATGGATTCCGATATTTATGTGCCTCAAAAACACATTAACGGAGCCATGAATGGCGACACCGTACAGGTTCTGCTTTTCCCGCCACCACCCGCCCGCCGGCGTAGCATGCCCGCCCGAAAACCGGAAGGAGAAATTCTTCAGGTACTCAAACGGGCTAACGAGATATTTCTCGGAACTATTCGCTTCAGCAGGAAGTACGCCATGTTCCTGCCCGACAACCCGAATATTCAGACGGATATATACGTACCCCTCGAAGCCTGCGGCGAAGCCGCCGATGGCGACAAGGTGGTCGTGGCCATCACCGACTGGCAGGAAGGAAAGGGCAGGGTCCCCATCGGAAAGGTGACGCAGGTGCTCGGTGCCGTCGGAGGAAATGACTTCGAAATGAAGAAAATCCTCATCAACTACGGGTTTCCGCTCCAGCATACCGAAGAGGCGGAAGCGGAAGCCGCCCGGATTCCGGATACCATCTCCCCACAGGAAATTGAACGCCGACACGATTTCCGCGATGTTCTCACATTCACTATTGACCCGGAAGACGCCAAAGACTTCGACGACGCACTCAGCGTTCGAACACTCGAAAACGGAAACCTGGAAGTGGGGGTACATATCGCAGATGTAACGCACTACCTCAAACCAGGCTCACCTATGGACAAGGAGGCCTTCGCCAGAAGTACTTCCGTTTATCTGGTGGATCGCTGTAATCCCATGCTGCCCGAAAAATTGTCGAACAATCTGTGCTCCCTCGTGCCAGAACAGGACCGACTCACGTTCTCCGCTGTTTTTGAATTTGACTCAAAAGACAATTTGGTGAAACGCTGGTTCGGCAAGACGGTTATCTACAGCGATAAACGCTTTTCCTACGAAGAAGCCCAAACTGTACTGGATAAAAAACCCGCGCCGGAACTGAAACTGCACCCGCTGTTCGGAGAACTGGAAAAAGCGCTCTTCAACCTGAACCGAATCTCAGGGAAAATGAGGAAAGAACGGGAAAAAAACGGTGCCATCGGCTTCGAAACCGATGAGGTGCGTTTCCGACTCGATGAAAACGGCGTACCCGTGGAAGCCTACGTGAAGGAACGAAAGGATGCTCACCTGCTTATAGAAGATTTCATGTTGCTGGCCAATAAAGAAGTGGCACTGTATATGCACCCGCCACTCAAACCCAAAAAAGGCGACACTGAATCACCCCAAAACAATGAAGCGCGGGAGATACCGTTCATCTTCAGGGTACACGACCTGCCCGATATGAGCAAAGTCATCGAATTCGCCCGATTCGCCGCCGAAATGGGACACGCCATGAAGGTGGATACTCCAAAACAGATAGCCGAATCCTTCAATAAACTGATGGTCGCAGCACGGAAGGACGACCGACTCAAAATCCTCGAACCGCTGGCTATCAGAACAATGGCCAAGGCTGTCTATTCTTCCGATAATATTGGCCACTACGGTCTCGGTTTCTCGCATTATTCGCACTTCACCTCGCCCATCCGACGCTACTCGGATGTACTGGCTCACAGAATTCTCGAACAAAACCTCGACAGACGAACATACCGTGTGGATAAGGCAAAGCTCGAAGAACAATGCAAACACATCAGTAATCAGGAGAAAAAAGCCGCCGATGCCGAACGGGAAAGTATCAAATACAAACAGGCAGAATTCCTGAAAAAACATGTGGGTGATGTATTCGAAGGTATCGTGAGCGGAATTATTGACCGGGGCTTCTTCGTCGAGCTCCCCGATTCAAGGGCCGAAGGCCTGGTAGAATTCCGGTATCTCGATGATACCTACACGATTGATCCAGGTAACCTGAGCGCTTCCGGACGCCGTTACAAAAAACAGATCAGAATGGGCGACCGCGTTAACGTAAGGGTAGTCAGTGTGGACATGAACCGCCGCCAGATTGAAATGGATCTTGCATGATAAATGCCTTTTTTCGTTTCTTTGACCCCAACTATAAATACCTGATGTGAAAATATCCCGTCTGATCGTCTTCGCTGTGCTGTTATCAGCCCTCTCTCCCTGCCTGGCCCAGGAGCAGGAAGAGATCGAACGCACAACCGAAGAAGTGGAGACGCTGCTGCGAAGAGCCGCAACGTCCACCAGCGACGCGGAAACAGAACAACTCGCCGGAAGAAGTCTGTCAATGGCCCGGAGTGTCCGGTATGAGGGTGGTATCACACGGGCATGTGTCCTGCTGGCCGAATTGTTCGCCCGGCAGGGCAGGGTCTCCGAAGCGCTCCAGTTCTACCTGGAAGCAGAGGCGAAACTGGAAGCAAAGGGAAACAGGGAAACACTCACAGCAGTGCGACTGGCACTCGGCGATATCTTCTTCCGGGAAAAAATGTACGGTTCGGCCAGAAGATACTACGATCAGGTTCTCAAGTCAACTCCCGACGACTTCACAACGCTGGAAAAAGCAGCCGATGCCAGTCTGTACAATTTACAGTTCGACAGCGCCGACAGTATTTACCAAAAACTGACTATAACCTGCAGGGAATCATACAATCTTCCCTGCCAGACCAGAATTTATCAGAAACTGGCCGCCGCCTACGATCAGGACGGAAACCCGGGGAAAAGTCTGTACTACTACCTGCGTATCAAGGATATCATCGAGGAGTCGGGCACCACCATCGAACAATCGCTGCTATACAATAATCTGGGCCGGCAATACGCAATACTCCGCGATTATGAAGCCGCTCTCGAATACCTTCGGAAGGCAGAGCTGCAATGCAAATTCATTGATTGCGACTACAACGAGATTCTGTTCGCCAATATCGGTATTGCGCTCCATAACACGGGACAAACCAGGGAGGGCATCGAATACCTGCTGAAAGCCCGGGATATTCTGCTCGCCAGAAAAGATTTCGCCGCTCTGGCCAATCTAGAACACCTGTTGGCAACGGTCTATTTCAGCAACGGCGACCTCTATAACGCACTCTCGCATAACGACCTCGCAGTCAGATATGCACAGGACACAAAGCAGCAACGTGTACTCGCCGAGGCTTACCGCACCGCCGCCGATCTGTACCACGAACTGTACGAGTTCGAAAAGGCATTCGATAATTACAAGTCTTACCTGAATGTTCTCGATGCTGTCCGAACGGAAGAACGGGCCCGCGAAATGGAACTCAGCCAGCAACGCGCCTTGCTCGCTGAAGCAGAAGGCCAGATCAAATTCCTGATCGCCCGACAGAATTTCAAGGACCTGGAATTGTCGCAACTCCAGTTTGAAAGTGAAAAACTGTCGCTGCTCAATAAAAATCTGGAACTTGAAACCAGGGAAAAGGAAAACCAGTTGCAACTGCTGGCCGCACAGAAAGACGCCGACCAGGCCAAACTCAGACAGCAGAGCCTGGAGGTACTCCGCTCAAGACAGGAATCCAAACTGGCTGCCCAGCAACTGGCTGCTGAAAAACAAACCCGCCTGATCGCAGAACTCAGACAAAAAGAAACCATAGAGCGGGCTCAAAATATGGCCGACAGCACACGCCGTGCCCAGGAACTCTATCGCATACAACGGGATCAGGAGTATCAAATCCAGCGGGAAGCCAACTTCCGCTCATTCGTAACCTGGATGGGTGCACTCGGCGCTATCATCGTCGCACTCCTGATCGGTGGCTGGTGGCTGTCACGCCAGACCGGTCAGCGCCTGAAAAATCAGAATCGCCAGATTCAGGAACAAAACAGGGAAATTGAACAGGAAAGACATAAAAGCGAAGGACTGCTTCTCAATATTCTCCCCGAAGAAATTGCCCGCGAACTGAAAGCCGGAGGCCAGGCCCGACCAAAACTGTATCAATCGGTCACAGTTCTGTTTACCGATTTTATCAACTTTACAAAACTGTCGGCTCAACTAACTCCCGGACAAATTATTGACGAATTGAACGAGTGCTTTCTGGCCTTCGATGAAATCTGCGAACGCCACAGCCTGGAAAAGATAAAGACAATAGGGGATGCCTATATGTGCGCAGGCGGACTGCCTGTTGTAAACGACACACACCC
>JBDLWO010000274.1:0-3727 GCA_039804245.1 Bacteroidota bacterium | reverse complement strand
AAGGGTGGTGGTTGCTCAGGCTTTTCCTATGTGCTTGGTTTCGACCAGCCCCGGGATGGCGATGACAGGTATGAAATCAACGGAATTGACGTCGTCATGAACAAAGCCCACGCCATTTACCTGCTCGGCATGGAAATTGATTTCGTAAGTGGCCTCGATAACCGCGGCTTCACTTTCGATAATCCGAACGCCAAAAGCACCTGCGGCTGCGGCACTTCTTTCTCCGCCTGATTGCCTGCCATGGCTTCCCCAAAAAAAGCTGTCCCGCCAAAGGACGGCTTTTTTTATGTTTGCAGTTCTGAGAGCTTGTTCAGTGTTCTCTGTCCGAGTCGAAAATGGCTCATTTTTCACCTTATTTCGGTTTTTCAGCTCCGGCAATGCTAATTCAAAAGGCAAAAACTGACAAAAAAACGCTTGTTTTTGCTATCAGCAGAAAATTCTGAACAAGTTCTGAATGGTTTTCTATGAAACATTTTCTTCTTCGTCTGTCCACAACTTCCGCGCTGCTTTTGTGTCTTTCGGGCCTCGTGCGCGCTCAGTCATCCTCCTCTGTTTTCCTGAATCAAACCGGATTTTACACCAATGGACCCAAAACGGCTGTGGTGCTATCCGGCTCCTGCGACAGTTTTTTCATCACCTCTGCCGATGCCAGAGACACTCTTTTCTCCGGTAAACTGAGCGCAGAACGTGTTTCCCTGCTGTCCGGGCGCAAAACCCGTACAGCCGACTTTTCCGGATTCAGTCGGAAGGGAAGTTTCCTGGTTTGTATCCCGGGCTGCGGCATATCCCGCCCCATCCGGATTGCAGACAGCATACATTACATGCTGGCACTTTCTGCCCTGAAAGGATTTTACTTTCAGCGGATGTCGGTTGGCCTGACTGAACAGTTTGCGGGCCCATGGAGTCGCCCGGCCGGTCACCCTGATCAAACTGTATATGTGCACCCTTCCGCTGCGTCGGCAGAAAGACCCACAGGTACCGTCATTTCCTCTCCCGGAGGCTGGTATGATGCAGGCGATTACAACAAATATATCGTCAACTCGGGTATTACCATGGGTACTCTGTTGTCGCTTTATGAAGATTTTCCGGGTTCCGTGGCTTACACCAGGATCAACATACCCGAGAGTAAAAACAATCTTTCCGATCTGCTGGACGAGGTGCTCTGGAATCTTCGCTGGATGCTCACCATGCAGGATCCGTCTGATGGCGGGGTTTATCACAAATGCACTACCGCCGAATTTGAAGGCTTTGTCCGCCCCGAAATGGCGCACGACCGCCGTTATGTGGTGCAAAAGTCCACGGCTGCCGCCCTTGATTTCGCAGCGGTTATGGCCCAGGCTGCCCGGGTATATGCCGCTTTCCCGGAACAGACGCCCGGACTGGCCGACTCCTGCCTGAATGCATCAAAAAAGGCATGGGCATGGGCAATCGCTCACCCGAATGTTATCTACGACCAGGAAAAGCTGAACGGCGCCTTCGAGCCCGATATCAATACAGGTTCTTATGGCGACGGGCAGTTGAGTGATGAGTGGCTCTGGGCCGGAACGGAACTTTATATTACGACTGCCGAAGCGTCTTATCTTCTTCCCGACGTTTTTCCACCAGCATCACCGGTTACAATTCAAAGCTGGAGCGACGTGCAAACGATGGCGTATTTCAGTCTGTTCCGATACCGCGACCGCCTCAACTCCGATATTGCCGGCAAGTTGCCCGGTTTGCGCGGCCGGTTCATGCAGTTTGCCGACAGTATTGCTGCAGTATCGGCCAAAACGGCCTTTGCCACGCCGATGGAAACGGATAAACGCAACTTCGTATGGGGCAGTAACGCAGTTTGTGCCAATCAGGGTATCCTGTTGCTGTACGCATATCAATTGTCAGGTGAAAAAAGATACCGCGACCTGGCCCTGTCGAATCTTGACTATCTGCTGGGCCGCAATGCAACCGGTTATTCGTATGTCACCGGATTTGGTGTGCACAGCCCCATGCATCCGCACCACCGCCCATCGGAAACAGATGGCATAAAGGAGCCCGTACCCGGATTACTGGCAGGCGGACCCAATCCCGGTCAGCAGGACAAATGTCCCGGATACCCGAACAACTTCCCTGATGAGTCGTACACAGATGATGTATGTTCCTATGCTTCCAATGAAATCGCTATTAACTGGAATGCACCGCTGGTTTATCTGGCTTTTGCACTCGAATCTCTGTTCTCCAGACACTGAAAAAGAAATCCGATTATGAATATCAGCCTGAAATCTGTAGATCTCCCCGAATTCGGTTTGCCTGTTGCAGAACCCCGGGTCGAGACTGCCACTTATCACCAGCGTCAGCAGCGACTGAGGAAGGCGATGCAAAGCGCCGGTCTGGATGCGCTGGTGGTCTATGCAGATCGCGAGCATAACGCCAACCTGACATGGTTGTGCGGTTACGACCCGCGTTTCGAGGAGGCACTGCTGGTGTTCGGCTTGCACGAGATACCAGCCCTGCTGGTGGGTAATGAAGGCTGGGGCTATACTGAACTGTGTCCCTCACCCATCAGGCGCATACTCTATCAGTCGCTGAGTTTGCTTGGTCAGGACCGGAGCAAAAGTCCGTCATTGCATAATATAATGGCATCGGAAGGTATCCGTACGGGGATGACCATTGGTATAGCAGGCTGGAAGTACTTCTCTGCCGGTGAATTTGACAAGCCGGATTTTTCATTTGAGACACCGTCTTACCTGGTAGATACCATTCGCGGATTGGTCGGGTATGAAAATACGGTCAATGCCAACGCTCTTTTTATGAATCCGTCCGACGGACTGCGGATTATCAATGAGGCTGATCAACTGGCAGCCTTTGAATTTGCAGCCTGCTACACCTCAACAGGCCTGAAAAATGTACTGTTTGGCATGAAACCCGGCATGACAGAATATGAAGCTGCCATGCTCATGCGCGTGCCCGGTTACCCGCATGCTGCGCACACGATGCTCAGCAACGGACCAAGAGCTGCTTACGGACTGCCGAGTCCGTCGGCAAATACCCTGAAGGAAGGCGCTCCCTTCACCATGGCTCTGAGTTTGTGGGGAGCACTGAATGCGCGTGCAGGGTGGCTCGTCCGGGATGCTTCCGGATTGCCGGAGGGAGTGAGAGACTATCTTGAAAAACTCGCCATTCCGTATTTCAGAGCCGTTGCAAAATGGTACAGTCATATTGGAATCGGCGTAACAGGTGGAGAATTGTACGATATTATACACGATGAGATAGGCGATCCATTTTTCGGGGTTCATCTCAATCCGGGTCATTATATTCATCTCGACGAGTGGGTGAGTTCACCGGTGTTCATGGGCAGCGATATCCGTTTGAAAAGCGGAATGGCTATTCAGGCAGATGTGATACCCGCTACCGGCTCTGCATATCATACTTCCAATATTGAAGACGGTATTGCGCTGGCCGACGAAGCGCTCCGGTTTGAAATGGCAGAAAAATATCCCGAAACCTGGGCCCGCATTCAGGCGCGCAGGAAGTTCATGGAGGATGAAATCGGTATCCGGCTGAAGCCCGAAGTATTGCCGTTCAGCAATATTCCGGCTTATCTGCCGCCGTACATGCTTAGTCCGTGGGATGTTCTGGTACAGATACCGGAGGGTGCTCTCCCGCTTCCAGCAGTAAGCGGCGTATATTGACAAGTCCGCGGCGATTGAGTTGAAGTGCAACTACTGATGCTCTGCCTATGGAAGAAATACCA
>JBDLWO010000273.1:0-3930 GCA_039804245.1 Bacteroidota bacterium | reverse complement strand
TAACCTCCTCCAGTGTTGAAAAGCGACCATCATGCATATAAGGGGCCGAAACTGCCACATTGCGGAGGGTTGGCACCTTGAACATGGCTTTTTCTGCAGGATTATTGGTCACATTCATCCGGCCGGGGTCCGTCTGGTCAGCCTCTGCATCCAGGCCGTTGTTCATGTACTCGTTGTTGGTAAAATTGAAAGTGGAATGGCAGTGAAAACATTCGGCCCCTTTTTTGACCCCTGAAGGATCAAATTCGGTAAAGAACAGTTGTCTGCCCCGCTCTTCGCTGTCAGTAAGTGCAACTTCTCCTCTTTTCCACTGATCGAACTTCGAGTTGTTCGATACCAGCGCAAATTCGAATTGCTCGATGGCGAGTCCGATTTTTTCTGCTGTAATGGTATCCGAACCGAATGCCCGTATAAACTGATCACGGTATGTCTTTTTGCCTTTCAGTTTGCTGATTGCGTTTTCGAGACTTTCATTCATTTCGAATGGATCCTGGATGGGTTTCAGCGCCTGATTCCTTGCATGTGGAGATCGGCCATCCCAAAAGAGGCCGTCTTTGTGCCAGGCCAGGTTAATCAGTGCCATGGCGTGCCTTTTTCCCGGCAATTTTTCCACGCCAATTGAGTATTTCAGGCTGTCCGAAAAAGCATGTTGCTGCCTGTGACAGTCGGCGCACGACATACTGCCGTCTTTTGACAATGCTTTTTCATAAAACAACATTCTGCCCAGTTGTACACCCGCATTGGTGAGTATGTTATCCCCCGGAAAACCGGGATCAGGAAAATTTCTTAAATCGGGCGTGTAAGGCGTTGGATCATATACAGCAGGAATTTCAACAGGATCTTTTTTACAGGCAAAAAGGACGATCAATGCACCTGTCAGAATAAACAAACTCGCGTTTCTCATTAGAAATTACCGTTTAAAATTTGAATTTGAAACAAACTGATCATCAGTCAGACTCTCCAGAAAAGACACCAGATCGTCTATTTCACGCTCCGTTAAACCCAAAGGCCGGATGAGAGCGCTCCGGTGCGGGTGGTTTTTTCCTCCGGAGTTGTAATGACGCACGACCTGTTTCAGTGATGAAATGGAACCGTCGTGCATATAGGGAGCAGTCAGTGATACATTTCTCAGCGTGGGTACTTTGAATCGCGCCAGATCCGATGTGTCGCCAGTCAGCCTGTATCTTCCCGGATCAGGGTAAACTTCGTACAAACCGTTGTTTTCAAATGAATAATTGGTAAAATTAAAACCCTGATGACAAACTGAACAATTTGTCCTGTCTGAAAAAAACAGTTCCATACCTCTTTTTTCAGCTGGTGCAAGTACACTTCCTTTACCCTGAAAATAGTACTGATCGAAACGGCTGTTTCCGGAAATCAGCGCCCGCTCAAAGCAGGCAATACTGCGCGTTACGATATAGTAGTCCGGGTCCCGTCCGTAAGCCTCCCGGCTCATCCGGATGTATGCAGTATCGGTCCGGAGCCTTCCGGCTATCAGCAACAGATTGAAATCGAATTCGTTATGCTCCTGGATGGGGATCAGGATCTGCATTTCGAGTGTGGGCACTCCTCCCTCGCGGGTGAAATAGGGCTGATAGGCCACATTGGTCAGTGTCGGTGCGTTTCGCGTACCTGCCCGCCCGCGCGAACCGGTAGAATAGGCCACCGAATCGGAGAAAGCGCGCTGCGGATCGTGACATGATGCACAGGAAACCGAGCTGTCGCGCGACATCACCGTATCGTAAAACAGGCGTTTCCCAAGGGCGAAACGGGCGGTTGTGAACGCATTGTCTGCCGGAAACAGTGGTTCCGGGAAACCGACCGGCACCCACAGAAGGGGTAACTGACCAGTCGAACTGTTATCGGTGGATTCCTTGCTGCAGGCTGTCAACAGCAGCAGAAATACCAGACAGATGAACAAGACGCGCATCATCAGCCGTCAATGGGTGACCACCAGCTTTACTGCAACAACCGGCTGATGTTCCTGAAACAAATGCACGAAATACAAACCTGTTTCAGATATTCTGTTCAATGTGACAGACTGGTTTTCTCCGGATAGTATCTGCCGGCGCTCGAGAATCCTGCCGGTTATATCTGTTACGGCAAGGGTATATTCACCTTCAGGCAATGAAAAACGGACCAGAGGCGCCTCACTGGTGGTAACAGGGCTGGGAGACACAGTAAAAGTGCCCGTAAATGCGGGGTCGAGAACGGCACTCGCCACCAGTGCAGTGAAAACCACATCCCTGAAATTGGCCAGCAGCGTCACAGCCGCCCCGGTAGTGCCATGTTTGACCAGGCCAATAGACAATCCGATATCCTTCACAGCCTGTGCGTAATCGGCAATGAGGTGAATAACTTTCACGTCAGATGACGCCTGTTCGGCAACCGTGGCGATGGTTTGCGTAAAATAGTTGGCATCTCCGATCGAATGTATCTCGAAGTGCTGATCCAGGTTGGGACCTGCTTCTCCTTCAACTGCTGCGAAACGGTAACCAGATACCCAGCCCCAGTGCATTTCAGGATTTTGCGGTGCCAGCGGATCATCAGGCGGGAAGGATGCCGGATCGAGGTGATTGTAAGCCTGTTCAACTCCGACAGAGAAAGTAATGGCTTCCACCTTGTTCACGTTGGGCATCTGACCCAGGCTGTAAACAGAATCCTGCGCCGCCCTGACCAGCAGGTGAAGTCCCGTGGCAGGAGTAGTTTGTCCGCCATCGTGCGTGATGATCACCTCTGAAACATAGTACTCGAAACGGGTATATTTCAGTGGATAAGATCCGGATGGATGCTGAAAGGAAGAGTCCAGTGCAAAAACTGCATTACCCAGTCGGGGAGCCAGATGCAGCCTGAGTTCGTTTTGGGCAATGCCTGAAAACGATACCGCGAGGAAAAAAAGGACGAAGGACAGATGTTTTTTCATAAAAAACAGATGGAAGATTTTGCCGGAAGACCGGATATTCCAATTTTCAATCGTAAAGATACGGTTCTTTACTATCAGCCATCAACCGAATATTCTCCACCACCCTTTTCATGTAAGTTTTCCAGAACCCGTGAGCAAACAGCCATGCCAGTGGATAAAAGACCGGGGAGTTTGAATAAAGTATATAGGTGTAATCAACCTGAATTTGCCCCGGTTCGAGTTCGGTTGTTTTCCATGTGCCTTCAAATTTGTAAAATCCGAGCATCCAGGACTGGAAATCGTCCACACGTATTTTCCAGTACTGGTTCTCTACCCGCTCCAGCACGCTGTCGCGGGAAACATAGCCGCCCTTTTGGGTGAGTGATTTCGCAGCATATACCTTCTTGGCAGAACCGGGCACGCCCCATTCATCATCGTCAGATACATGCGTGATACGCGGCATAACACCATATCCGGTATGTACTTTGGATACATCACAGAGCATGGGTGTTTTGAAAGCGCGTTCGAGGGAGGAGTTGAACAGGGTGGAAACGGAGACTTTAAACTTCATCTTGACATCATTATGGCTTTCAGACCAGCCAGACAGTTAATATGCACAAAGATAGGGCATAATACCTGATGTCAAGATGGTAGTTTTTCAGCCAATCCTCCTTACTCCTGAGGTGTAATCAACTTTGTAAACGACATGGAACCCAGCATCCATTTCCCGTTGCGGTTCACATATACTTCCGTAACAGAGAACGGATTGATCACCTCTTTGCCTCCAACAACGGCCAGGAGCCTGATTTTATTCAGCAATATCGCTGTATTGTCAATAAATTTTACGGATACCTCCTCAATATCAGCCTGCTTGTAATGAATGCCACCACTTTTGATAATTCCAAGTTCCTGATCTTTCGTCATGGTACCCCCCATGTGAACGAAGATGGCCTTTTCGTCAAACAGTTTTGCCAGCGTGTCCACATTGCGGTCAGCCATCCAGCGCCATTTCTCCCGCGAAAGACTGA
>JBDLWO010000272.1:0-8547 GCA_039804245.1 Bacteroidota bacterium | reverse complement strand
GGCATAATAAAAGCTATGCAGTTTTTAACCCAGGTAGTTTTTCAGGTCGTTACTGTGAATCTTGCGCAGGCGTCTGAGGCCTCTTTCCTTGATCTGACGTACGCGCTCGCGTGTAAGGCCGAACAATTCGCCGATTTCGTCCAGCGACATGGGGTGCTGGCCGGTCAGTCCGTAATAAGCAGATATCACCTCTGTTTCCCGGGTGGAAAGCGAACTGAGGCCCAGGGCCACTTCATCGCGGAGTGACTGGATCATCAGGTTTGAATCGGCCTGAGTGGCATCATCGGGCGCCATTACATCGAGCATCGTTGCCTCGCCTTCTTCCAGCCCGTTGAGCGGAGCATCCAGGGAGATGTGTCTGGAACCACTCCTGAACAGGTTTTGTATTTCACGTTCTGTCAGGCCGAGAACGTCGCCGAGTTCTTCATCGGTGGGTTCGCGCTCGAACTTTTGAACGAAGGATATATAGGCATCGTTAATCTTGTTGTATGAACCGACTTTGTTCAGCGGCATTCTGACGATACGGCTGTTTTCCACAATTGCCTGAAGAATGCTCTGCCGGATCCACCAGACTGCGTAGGAAATAAACTTGAAGCCTTTTGTTTCATCAAAGCGCCGGGCAGCCTTGATCAGACCCACATTTCCTTCATTGATGAGGTCGGAGAGACTGAGACCCTGATTCTGGTACTGTTTGGCTACAGATACCACGAAGCGGAGATTACCGCGGGTCATTTCGTCGAGTGCGTCCTGATCCCCCTCGCGAATACGTTGGGCAAGGCGTACCTCTTCTTCCGGTGTAAGCATTGGAAGCTTGCTGATCTCGTTGAGATACTTGTCCAGCGCCTGGCTCTCGCGGGTGGTAATTTTGTGAGCAATTTTTAACTGACGCATATCGTATGATTTTTAGGAGATTGCCGGTTTGGTTTTGATCGTTTGGGAAGCTGACTGAGGATCAAGCAATTGATGATCAGTTGTGCATCTTTTTTCCGATTTGCCAGACTTCAGTTTATCAGACGCACAAATCATCAGAAAGATACATTAACTAAAACGAAAACGAAGCAAAAAGTTTCATCATTTAAGGATTTTTTAATAAAACTATTTGTAACTCACACGCCCGGCTGATTAAACACCGGGCGGAAGGATATTGCTGAACATATTCTGAATACTTCTGTTTCAAAATACCGATAATAACACTGGCCCGGATATATTTTTCCGGAGCCAAATTTCTGTAAAGCGGTTACACTGAATTTACTTTCCTTTGTGCCGAATTCTGAATATCTGATGAATGGCTGATTTCCAACTGAACACTATTGAAGAAGCGCTGCAGGAGTTGCGCGCCGGTCGGGTGATTATTGTAGTGGATGATGAAGACCGGGAAAACGAAGGAGATTTCATCTGCGCTGCCGAAACGGTTACGCCCGAGATTATCAACTTCATGGCTACCCACGGCAGGGGGCTTATTTGCACGCCGATGGATGAAAAGAGAGCCGATGAACTTGGACTGAATCTGATGGTGAATTCCAATACAGCGCTGCATGAAACTGCCTTTACTGTAAGTATTGACCTTATCGGACACGGTTGCTCTACCGGAATCAGTGCTTACGACAGGTCTACCGGTATCCGATGGCTCACCAATGCAGCGGCCAAAGGCAGCGATTACGCCCGTCCCGGACATATATTCCCCCTTCGCGCAAAATCTGGTGGTGTGCTCCGCAGAACCGGTCACACGGAGGCGGCCGTTGATCTGGCGCGTCTTGCCGGCCTGTATCCGATGGGTGTGCTGGTAGAGATTCTGAATGCTGACGGTACAATGGCCCGCCTGCCCCAGCTCGTGGAGGTCGCCAGGGAACACAACCTCAAAATTATTTCCATTGACGACCTGGTGGCTTACCGTATGAAAACAGAGCGTCTGGTAAAAAGGGAACTGGAAACTGCGATCAATACTGTTTTCGGGGTTTTTGACCTGATCGCCTACACGGATGTTACCTGTGGAGATACGCACCTTGTTGTCAAGAAAGGCTCCTGGACCCCCGATGAACCTGTGCTGGTAAGGGTTCACTCAGCTTCTGAAACAGGTGATATACTGGGCACACTTCTGGAAGATTACGGCGCCCAGATCAACAAGTCACTTTCTGCCATCGAGCGGGAAGGCAAGGGCGCGCTGGTTTATCTTCTGCAGCATGATAAAAGCAGGCTGATTTCAAAACTGTCGCAATTGAAACAGCTGAATGATGAAGGTCGTGCCGACAAATTTGAACTGCACTCCGCACTGGGCAAGAAAGACTTTGGTGTTGGCGCTCAGATAGTCCGTGATCTGGGTATCAGCAAGATTCGCCTCCTTACCAATCACCCCAGACGAAGAACCGGTTTCATCGGCTACGGACTGGAGATTGTTGAAAATGTAGAACCAGGTTAGTCATATGCCTTATCGCTCCGGCTTCGTTAATATCATTGGACGCCCCAACGCAGGAAAGTCCACGCTCATGAACGCACTGGTAGGGGAGCGTATGAGTATCATTACGCACAAGCCACAGACTACCCGACATCGGATTATCGGTATTCTCACAGGCGAAGACTTTCAGATTGTATTTTCAGATACGCCCGGCTATGTCAAAAAGCCGAATTACAGGATGCACGAATCCATGAACAGGTTTGTGGAGGGAACCGTGGAGGATGCTGATCTGATGCTTTTTGTATTCGACCTCACGGAAGAACTGGAAGATGATAATCCGGTGATAGAAGTATTAAAAAAGACAGATGCACCTGTCTTGCTGATTCTCAACAAAAAAGATCTTGTAGCTCCCCAGCGCGCACAGGATGTGGCAGGCTGGTGGAAAAAGCGCATTAAAATATCCGAAGTAATTGAAATATCTGCCCTGCATCAGGAAGATACAGCTTCGTTACTGTCAAAAATAATTGAAATGCTTCCGGAGGGAGATCCCTATTACCCGGAAGACCAGCTGACCGATCGCCCGGAGCGTTTCTTTGTCGGTGAGATAATCCGCGAGAAGATTCTGATTCTGTACGGCGATGAAATACCGTATTCCACGGAGGTTACCATTGAAAGTTTTCAGGAAACTCAGACGAATGCCGGGGAGCCATTGGCAAGGATACAGGCCAATATATATGTGATGCGCGATTCGCAAAAGGCCATTATTCTTGGAAAGGGTGGCAGTGCCATCAAAAAACTGGGCTCCATGGCCCGCGTTGACATCGAAAAATTCCTTCAATCGAAGGTATTTCTCGAAACAACGGTAAAAGTGCGTGACAACTGGCGCGACGACGACCGGTCTCTGCAGTACTTCGGTTACTGAGGAATCACAGAACTGACTGGTGTCATCCAGAAAAAAAAGCCCGGAAGCGAATGATCTGCTCCCGGGCTTTTGTTATAATAGTTTCAAATTCAACGCACTACGGTTACATCTCCCTTCAGGAGGATATTTCTGCCATCAACCAGTTCTACCTCTGCATACCACACAAATACAGCGGGGTTCACAGGTTCACCACGGAAAGTACCATCCCACCCGCTTCTCAGGTCGTTCGGCCTGAAATCGCGGTTTTCGAACACATTGTTACCCCAGCGGTCGAAAATCTGAAGTTTGTGAATAATTGCCACAGATACGTCCTGCGCAAACAGGGTGAACGCCGCATTATCTCCATCCGGATCATCGGGCCAGATCACATTCGGAGCGTAAATATCCACTTTCCGGTTTACATTGATTGTGGTGCGCGCTTCCGACTTGCATCCTTCCGGTGTGATGATGGTTACGGTGTAGGTAGTTGTCTGGAAGGGCATGGCGGTGGGCTTCAGCAAATCCTGTATGCTGGTGCCGGGGAATGTCAGGCCGTCAGTGGGCGTCCATATCACCTGCTCTATTTCGGACAGCGGGAAGGGCGCCGGTACGATGGCCTTGATTTGCTGCTCTTCACCGAGGCTGAGTGAGAATTCGGGGGGAGAAGTTACCAGCGGGTACAGCGGGGCTATGATGGTAACAGGCCGGGTTATCTCGCAGCCGTTGGCATCCTGAATCACCAGTTCGAATGAACCGGGAGCGAGGTTGCTGAACTGATCATACGAGAAGAACGTTTGTCCGCCGTCAATTGAATAACTGAACGGACCAACGCCTCCCTGTATCTGATTTACCTGTAACTGGCCGGGAGTGCCGTTGCATTTCGGGTGTTCGAGTGCGAATTCCACGCCTGTAGGCATGTCCATTTCCTGTTGAACAGGAATAATATTCGTGCTGGTGCAACCATTTTGCAGTGATGTAACCACTACCTGATAGTTTCCGGGCTTGTCCACAATCGGGTTGGGCGTGTTGGCGCCCGACAGGATGTGGCCATTTGTGGTTGTCCATTGCAGGGTGGTTTGTGCCTGCGGCGTACTCTGAAGCGTTACCTGAGATACCGTACAGGTTAACAGTGGAGCAGGCTGAACCTGAATGGAGGGTGGCGTGATATTTTCGGTTACCACCACTGAAGCGGTGGCAGAGCATCCGTTCACAGTATTGGTGGCGGTAAGCGTGTAATTGCCTGGATCGTTTACTGTTGCGTTCAGTGTATTCCCTCCGCTCACAATCGTACCATTGGTTGTTGACCACGAATATTGAGGCGTTGGGCCGAAGCCGGTACCTGTGGCTGAAACAGGAATGGACGTAATCGTACAGGTCAGCACCTGCGGCGTGGCAATGCTGAACACCGGCGGGTTGATGTCCTGGGTAACCAGTACCTGATCGGAAGACGTGCAGCCATTCACATTATCAGTAACCTTGATCGTGTAGGTACCAGGGGCTCCAATAACCGGGGTGAGCGTATTGGCTCCGGAAACAATGACACCGCTGCCGGTGGTGGACCACAGATAAGTGAAGTTACCGGTACTTGATCCGGCGCCATTGAGCGCATTGGTCTGAGTATCGCAGTCGAGTCCGACTGTTTGCCCGGCTTCTGCTGCAGGGTTGACAATATTTTGCGGTACAGTAACGGATGACGATCTGGTACAGCCGTTCGTGGAGTTGGTGATGACCAGGTTATATACTCCGGGAGCGCCCACTACGGGAGCCGCCGGATTGATCGTATTTACAATAACACCGGTACCGGATGTGCTCCATACATAGACATAGTTGGGGCCTGTACTGGAACCTGTTGTCTGAAGCGGGGCCTGCGTGAGTGTGCAGGTGAGCGTTGGAGGCGTTCCGATAATATTGGCGGGTTGTACCAGGTCTGAACTGATAACCAACTGATCGGTTCCTGTACAGCCGTTTATGGCATCGGTAACCGTAACAGTATAAGTACCTGGCGCGCCAATCAGAGGTGATGCGCTGTTGGGGCCGCTGATAATCTGTCCGCCGGACGTCTGCCATACATAGCTGATATTCGGGGATGACGAAGATACGATCTGCGATTGCAGTGTCAGGGTAGTGACAGCACAGGTCAGCGTATTATCCGGGCCGGCATTGATCACCGGTTGCTGTACATTTTCCTGTACCTGAATACTGGCAACAGATGTGCAGGAGTTGGTATTGTCAGTAATCGTGAGCGTGTAGAGCCCCGGGTCGGATACAGTCGGCGTGAGCGTATTGATTCCGCCTGTGATTGTTCCGCCGATGGTTGACCACTGGTAACTGAACTGTGGGCCAGCGCTTGAACCGGCGGCATTCAGGTTCGTACTCGTGAGCGCGCATGTGAGTATGGAAGGGGTGGCAGTGACAATATCCGGTTTGTCGGCACTTTCGGTAATGATTACCAGATCAGTGCTGGTGCAACCATTCTGGTTATTGGTTACCTGAAGTGAATATGTTCCGCTGATATTGACAGTCGGGTTCAGCGTAGTTGCACCGCTGAGGATACCACCGAGCGGGCCATTCCACTGATAGGAGTAGATGGATCCTGTGCTTCCTGTACCCTGCAGTACAGTGGAAGGAGATACACACGTGAGTTCGAATGTTTGTCCGGCATCGGCGAGTGGTGGTACAAAATCGTCAGTTACAACTACCTGATCGGTTGAGGTACAGCCGTTCTGAGTATTTGTCACCAGAACATTGTATGTGCCGGGTTTATTTACAACCGGAGTGGGTCCGTTGCCACCTGACACAATATTGCCGTTCGCTGTGCTCCATACGATGGTGAAGCCGCTGCCCGAGGGGTTTAAGTTGCTTCCGATTGAGCCGGTGGGCTGGTAGCAATTGATCAGGAGGCTGTTGCCCGCCTCGGCCGGAGGAGCAGTAATATCCTGAGCCACCGGTGTACAGGCAGTTTCCGTGCATCCATTGGCCGAGTTGGTCACCGTAACGCAATAGTTCCCTGGCTGGTTGATGGTGGGCTGGTAGCTGTTTCCGCCCTGCACAATACCGGGGCCATTCCATACACAGGAGTAGTCTGCGCCCTGGGAGGACTGTGTGCCGTTAATTTGCAGTGAGGTGGTCACGCAGTTGAGTATGGCTGGCGGGGCGATGACAGCCTGTGGTGCGTTCACATCTTCGAGTACAATGGTGCTGGAGGTGGAGGTACAGCCATTATTGATATCGGTTACCTGGATGATATAAGTTCCGGTAGCGCCTACAAGCGGTGTGAGCAGGTTGGCGCCCGAAATAATACTTCCGGTTGAGGTACTCCAGCTGTACAGATAGTTGGTGCCAGTTGCAGAACCGGTACCATCAAGACTCAGAGAGGTTGCTGTGCAGCTCAGGGTATTGTTGGGGCCAGCGTTGGCCAGTGGCGCCGTGATATCCTGACTGACAGTCACACTCATGGTTGCCTGACAGTTGTTGATGGTATTCAGCAGATTCAGGGTATAGATGCCGGGTGCGCCCACAAGAGGTGTCAGTGTATTGCCGCCAGTGAGGATAACCCCTGATGAGGTTGTCCAGTTGTAGTTATAACCGATTCCGCTGGAGGAAGCGGTGGCATCAATAAGGGTACTTGTCAGGTTGCAGGTCAGCGTTGCCGGAGTCAGCGAACTGACAGTCGGAATATTGATATCTGCTGCAACATTGGCGGATGCTGTAGTGGTACAGCCATTGATCAGATTGGTGACGGTGAGTATGTAGGTGCCAACAGATGCAGCCGAAGCGGATGTGCCATTGGAAGGCCCAGCGATAGTTCCGTTCGGAGTGGACCAGCTGTAGGCGAAGTTGGGTCCCGTGCTGCTGCCTGTACTGTTCAGTGTCACTGTGTTTTGTGTACAGGTCAGAATACCCGGTTGAGCGATATTGGCCAGCGGGGGTATGGTATTGAGTGGAATATTGATACTGGCAGTACTTGTACACTGATTCACGCTGCTCGTGACAGTCAGCAAATAGACACCGGGCTGGTCAATATGTGGTGACCAGGTGGAATCGCCTGCGATGAAATGTCCTCCCTGCGTAGTCCATACCGGTTGTAGTGTTGAGTCGGAAGGCGCCGGCACTGGTCCGAGGAACAGTGTAGTATTGGCACATGTGAGCGTTGCCGGCGGACCCGGATTGGCGCCCGGAGGTGTTACATTCTGATTCACGACAACGGTGTCCCGGGTAATACATCCGGTGGCCAGATTGGTAATGGTCAGAATATATGTTCCGGCTGAGTCAACCAGCGGAGTCAGAGTCGAGTCGCCCGAAACAAAATGCCCGCCGATCGTTGACCACACAAACGGGAAATTGGACCCGTTTGAAGAGGCGCTGGCATCCAGTGTGTCAGACGGGACGGTACAAGTCAGCAACGCCGGATCTGCGATAGTGGTGACTGGTATATCAGCCAGGCTTATAATCGTTTGCGTGGTAGTTGGGCATATACCCCCGCCGCTTACGGAGACAGAGTACGTACCTGTGTTGCTGATTGAAATGGAGGAAGATGTCTGGCTGGTTGACCACTGATAATTGGCAAATGGTCCGTTTGAGACCGACAGCGTGGCAGTACCCCCCGGACACAGCGGTGTATTGGAAATGGCTATATTGGGAGGAAACAACGGATTGACGGTGACACTCGAGGTGCCGCTACATCCAAAAATATTGGTTACCGTAACGATATAGGTGCCAGCCTGATTGACAATATTGGTGATCCCTGTAGTTCCGTTGGACCATATATATTGAGAAAAACCTCCCACTACCCGAAGCGTATCGAGCTGTCCGGGGCAAAGAGAAGGGCTTGTAACCGAGATAGAGAACGGATCAACTCCGGCTGATTCAACGCCGTAGTAACCCACACCTGTACAGCCATTGACGTCAGTAGCGGTTACTTCATAAACCCCTGGTTCGGTGACCGTCAGCGGGCTGCCTGCCTCACCACTTGACCACATATGATTGAAATAATTGCCCTGTACGGTGAGTGTAACTGTATCTCCTTCCGGGCACATCTTTGTAGGCCCGGTAATCTGCGGGACAAAAGGCGGAATCTGGGGAATAAACACCTGATCGGTGAATGGGCATCCATAGGCATCTTCCACAACAAGTGTATAGGTGCCAGGTCCGCTGATTGTAATGGGGGAAAATTCATCGAAAGCCGGCGTCCATTCAAAGTACGAGAATTGATCATAGCCGTTGGTGAAAACAGTCAGTTCCACCTCTTCGAACG
>JBDLWO010000271.1:0-5773 GCA_039804245.1 Bacteroidota bacterium | reverse complement strand
CTACCCCGCCAGCCCCGCCAACCAGCAGCACTTTTTTCGGGGCGCCGGTAGCATCCAGACTGAATCCGGCATTGTCTATCAGCCCCTCCCAAACAGTCAGACTGGTCAGAGGCAATGCGGCAGCCTCGGTGAAACTCAAACTTGCCGGTTTTCTGCCAACTACCCGACTGTCAACCAGACTATACTCTCTGTGGTGCCCC
Source organism: Bacteroidota bacterium (assembly GCA_039804245.1). GTDB lineage: Bacteria > Bacteroidota > Bacteroidia > Chitinophagales > Saprospiraceae > M3007. The sequence goes on along the minus strand of JBDLWO010000271.1, from coordinate 5,573 downwards.
TGCCGGGCTACACTTCCTGCAAAGAATACCTCATCGCCCGGCTTGAACCGCCCGTCGGCATTGGGGCCAACAGCATCCACCACACCGGCTGCATCCCAACCGCTGATTACCGGATTTGAATTTTGCAGGTCGCCAAAACCACCCCAGTTGGTTCGCACCTTGACGTCCACAGGATTAATCCCGACCGCGTGAATTTTAACTCGCAAATCGTGACCGGTAATTTCGGGAACTGGTATATCCAGCCATTCAATGACGTCTTCTCCCCCAAAACGGGTATGACCAAGTGCTTTCATAATAAATTGATTGATACGGGACTGTTTACTGTACGCCACACAATGAAAGCCCCGCGCAGTTAAAAAATTGTTCAACGGTATTTGCCGGCGCAAGTTAATAAAGGTATATCCGGTCTTTTTACTGACATTTGTCACCATTCTCAGTATGATCTGTCAATTTACCCGTCTATGCGATTCTTCTTGTCCGTTTTTCTCCTGCTTCCGTTGATGGCTTCTGCTCAGGATTCTTCTATTTACTGCCTTAAATGGCGTAAGGAAATTACTTTGTTCGGATTTGGCACAGCAAGTACAGGATTTTCATATCTCGCAGCCGGAAATGTACCTTCGTTGACAAATGAGCAGATTAATTCCCTCAATCTCCTTTCGGTACCTGCTTTCGACCGCTGGAGCATCGGGAACTACAGCCATTCAGCCGCCCGATCAAGCGATATACTGCTGTACGGCAGTATGGTGGCTCCGGCTTTATTACTGCTTGCCGACCCCGCCATCAGAAAGCAGCCATTGAAACCGGCAATCATCATGTCGGAGGTGTTCGCAGTGAACTACGGACTCACCTCGCTCACCAAGGAGCTCGCACATCGCACGCGCCCGTACGCATACGACCCGCTCGTACCGGCAGATATCCGATCGCAGCGGGATGGCCGTCGTTCTTTTTACTCCGGCCATACGTCCACCTCCGCTGCCATGTGTTTCGGATATGCTGCCATCTGGAGCAGTTACCACCCCGACTCCAGACTGAAACCAGTTGTCTGGACCGGTGCAGCAATAGTTCCGGCACTCACCGGGTACCTGCGCGTACGCGCAGGCGAACATTTCCTGAGCGATGTACTGACGGGTTATGCAACCGGAGCACTTTGCGGGTGGTTGGTGGTGAAGTGGCATAAAAAAAGATCAGGAAACTGATTTGCCATTTTTACCGTTCCTTTGCACCATCATCTGACCTGTTTACTATGAAGCAACTCTTTTTCTTCCTCCTTTTATTGCCTCTGACGGCATTCGCCCAGCAGGGCTCTGATTACAAGGTGGCTTCCATCGGTTTTTACAACCTGGAAAACCTGTTTGATACCCTCGATACACCCACGACAAACGATGCTGATTTTCTGCCGGGCGGCCGCCTGTTGTGGAATACGGAAAAATATATCTCCAAGCAGCATAATATGGCCAAAGTGATCAGCCAGCTGGGTACCGAATTGTCGCCCGACGGTGTGGCGCTCCTTGGAGTGGCCGAAATAGAGAACAGCAAAGTGCTGGAAGATCTGGCTGCTCAACCGGAACTGAAGTCCAGAAACTACAAGATTGTACATCACGAATCACCAGATGAACGCGGGGTGGATGTGGCCCTCATGTATCAGCCCAAATACTTTGTGCCGCTCGGCAGCAAGGCCATGCCGGTAGTGTTAACAGATCCGAAAACCGGCGACAAGGACTACACCCGCGATATTCTGTATGTAGCCGGCACCTTCGACGGCGAACCGATACATGTAATGGTAGGTCACTGGCCCTCGCGCCGGGGTGGTGAGGCGGGCTCGGCCTGGATGCGCGCTGCCGCTGCACAGGTATGCAAAAATCTGGCAGACAGCCTGAAAAAGACAGATCCAAATGTCAAAATCGTCATCATGGGCGACCTGAACGACGATCCCGACAACAAAAGCCTGACTGAGGTACTCAAAGCCCGTCGCAGTGCCGACGAACTGAGGGCCGATGAACTGTACAATCCCATGTACGACCAGTTCAAAAGCGGTAACGGTACTCTGGCTTACAGGGACTCATGGAATCTGTTCGACCAGATGATCGTTTCAAAAGGATTCGTGAACAAAAAAACAGGAGGCTGGCAACTCTACAAAGCCATGGTTTTCAGACAGCCCTGGCTCCTGCAAACGGAAGGAGCATTCCGTGGCTACCCTTTCAGAACCTTCGTAGGTGACATATTCATCAACGGTTACAGCGATCACCTGCCCGTTTTTCTGTATTTCCTGAAGCGGAAGTGAGGGTTGAGGTGGGGTGTTGGGTATGGGGTGTTCCCCTGATTGCAGGCGTTAATCGGCTATACAGCGCACCAAGAGCCCGAATATGCGGCTGAAGCCGCTGCTTACATATGTGCCCATACCGCTTTCGGTGGAGTACAGGCCCCAGGCCGCTTCTGCGCCATCTTCCGAGCTGCTCCAGTAGGCACCGTACATTCCCCGACCGTGCAAAGAACCATCGTATCCGTTCCTGCTGCCGGCAGCAGGAAGCATTAAACCGGCCCCAATTTTATTTCCACTGCTGTAATTTGTTGCCCTTGCTGTCCAGATACCCAAATAATTCATGGTGTTATAGCGAACAAGATTTATCAAACATATTGGTTCGCGGCCCTAAAATACCACATACATATCCATGCAAACTGCCCGAATTTCAGACATAACAACCACCCTACAACCAATACCCCAAACCCAATACCCACCTTTTCACCTCTTGTAAACCGGGGCTCCGCTATTGATCAGCTCAAGGGCTTTTCCGACAGCAGGATCCTCGCTGTTCAGTACTTTGTAAAGGCTTTCATCGCCATAGGTAACCCGGGCAACACGTGCCTTTATTTCTGTTCTCAGCACCCGGTCGTACTTGCCCGAGCGCAGGGCTGTGGTCTTCACTCCCTCTTTTTCACAAATGGAAAACAGTTTTCCCAGCATTTCATCGCTGACATTCCACTCGCGGAGAAACTGATCTTCACCAGCAGGCAGTGAGGCCGCATTTTCTTCCCTCCAGCGTGCCACAAAAGTCGGGATATGTATCCTGACAGAAAGATAGCTCTCGCTGATCAGCGCGGTATCAATCGGAACAAATATATCGGGGGTGATACCGCCACCGCCGAATACCACACGACCCTGACCTGTATAGTATTTTGTACTGTCCGACTGGTGTATTCTGGCAGGATCAGAGAGCTCACCATTTTTAAGCCTGCGCTCAGGATCATCTTCGTAGTCTGAGTCAGATTTGTAATCACGCTGAATACAGCGACCACTGGGCGTATAATAACGGGCAACCGTGAGCCGTATAGCTCCGCCATTTCCGAGCGGATACTGCTCCTGCACCAGTCCTTTACCATAAGAACGACGTCCAATTACCCAGCCCCGGTCCCAGTCCTGAACAGCGCCGGCTACAATTTCACTGGCTGATGCAGAACCTTCATCAATGAGCACTGCCACCTGTTGTATATTGAAACGGGCCCGACCGTTACTTTTATACTCCCGTTTGTTTTCCGACCGCCCCTGCGTATATACAAGCAGTTTGCCATCCGGAAATATCTGGCTTAGAATGTCTGTAGCTTCCTCGAGGTAACCTCCGGGATTTCCCCGCAAATCGAGCACCAGGTTCTGGAGACCCTGTTTCTCTGCCAGATTAGTCAGTCCTTCCATAAATTCCTGGTTGGTTCGTTCGGTAAAACGGTTCACCCGTATATAACCGGTTTTTTCATCGAGCATACAGGCCACATCTACACTCTGTACAGGAATGACGGCCCTGACAAGATTGAAGTAGCGCTGTGATTTTTCCAGTCCACGCAGTACACCTACCTTTACTCCAGTACCTTTTTTACCTCTCAGTTTCCTGAAAATAGTTCCGTTATCAATTTTGACACCTGCGATAACGGTATCATTGATGGACACAATTTTATCGCCGGCCATAATACCTGCTGCTTCTGCGGGACCGCCCGAAATGGGCGTAATCACGTGCATGGTATCATCCACCATCAGAAATTCGATGCCGATGCCCTCAAACCCGCCGCTCATGTCCTCCTGTACAGCCTTCAGCTCGTCGGGGGAAATATACACAGAGTGCGGATCGAGCTTTGACAACAGATGTTCTATAGCCTCCCGGCGCAGCGATTCGGTGTCAACAGAATCAACATACTTGGCATCCACGTACTTCAGAATCTCATCCAGCGGATTGCCACTGCCACTGGCGCCCGACAGACTGAAATTCCGATCGTAATGCGGCAGTTTTTGTCCGATGAACATACCTAATGCCAGCGTAAACGCCAGAATCAACGGCAGCCTGATATTGTATTTTGGCTGTTTGATGTTATCACCAGAAGTTACTTGTTCGTTCTCCATGCAAGAAAGCGGATTAAGCGGGGTGTGGATTATTTCTTCTTTTTATTTCTGACAAGTTTCATTTCATCAATCAGATGGCTCGCACCACCGAATTTGTCCACAATGAACAGCACATACCGGATGTCCACCATGATATTCCTGCAAATAGCGGGATCATAGTTCAGATCGCTCATCGTACCCTCCCATACCCGGTCGAAATTGAGACCGATCAGATTTCCGCGCGCATCGAGTGCCGGACTTCCCGAGTTCCCCCCGGTAGTGTGATTGGTTCCGATGAAAGCAACCGGCATACGACCATCGGAGGCAGCATACTGGCCATAATCCTTTGATTTCCATAGGTCTATCAGCTTCTGAGGCACATCAAATTCATAGTCGCCGGGGATATACTTTTCCATGACGCCATCGAGGTCGGTCTGGTGCTCATAGCGCACTGCATTGCGGGGTGAGAAACCACGCACCTTTCCGTAAGTGATCCGGAGCGTACTGTTGGCGTCCGGGAAGAAGCGCTTTTCCCTGAAAACCTCCATCTGGGCAGCCATATACTGACGTTGCAGCAGATTGATCTGGGGCTGCAATTCCTGCGTTTTGGGCAGGACATTTTCGGTATAAATGGCATTCAGCTTGCTCCAAAGTTGCCAGACCGGATCATTTTTAAGCGTTTCCACCACTTTGGGAGGCCGTTCTCCCAGCAGGGCGGCCAGTTTGTCCTTATCCGGTATAACGCTGTTTTTGAAAAGCCAGGCCGCCATCTGGCTGAAGCCTCCGTATCGGGCAGCCTCGGTTCTGACATAATCGCCCCCCCACTCGGGTATGGCGGCAGCGGCGAACATCTCGAGCTGAGCAGCCACCAGGGCCTCATCTACCTCCGAATTGTAATTTTTGAAGGCGCCAGTGAGTGATTCCGAGATCTTGCGTTGCTCCTGCAGCGCAAAAGTTTCACCATTGCGGTCGAAAAGTGCAATGATACCATTGAGTGTGGAAGCGCGATCGAACACCTCATTGCCGCGCAGAATATTCTCTGTATAGTTGTCGCGCGCAAGGAAGTAAGGTTCTGCGTCGGCGTACAGCTGTCTCAGCCGGGGCAGCAGATTGCCGTATTTATACTTGAAATCAGGATTATCATTGATTCTTCGGGTGAATTCAGCCTCATAGGCCGCCTTTTTCTCCAGGGCCTTGTATGTTTTGAGTC
>JBDLWO010000270.1:0-7416 GCA_039804245.1 Bacteroidota bacterium | reverse complement strand
GGCATACCGTACTCATTGCTGAGTGCCCACATATTACCCTCCTGAATACCGATATTGGGCCGCAGATTATAGTAGAAAGAATTCCCTCTTTCGATGATAGTATTCAGACCGTCGTTACCTCCATCGAGGCGAATCAGTACAAGAATACGATCATTATTCCCCCCGTTGAGTGCTGCCATGAGGGGAGTAGGCTGGAAAGCGCGCAGGGGCAATCCGCCGAGGAGCAAACTGCCGGCTCCCATGAGACCAGAGGCGGAGAGAAAATCGCGGCGCGACCACAGTTTGTGATCCTGTTCGTGCGCCTCGCCGTGGTCTGGTGAAGCGCCGTGGCGACATTTGTTCGGATTGTGAAGCATGACAGGCGATCAGGTAAGTTGAAATTCGGGGAGCTTGACCAGGTAGTACAGGAAATTTACAATCTGATACGGAGCGGAGTCCCAGTAAAGATTCCAGGAGCCATCTTCGTAGTAGTTCTCGGGCACAGAGGCCTTGAAGTTGATCACCGCAGCCTGGTGGTGAACCGGTTCCAGCGTTTGTCCGGTAAAAAACGACGTGAGCGCACGTACAATTACATCCGGATCATTGCTGTCGGAGGTCAGCGACTGAGCCAGAGAGCGGAGTTTTTCGCGGACAGACTCATCCGTAGTAAGGAAATAGGCGAAGGATGAGCTGTAATTCCAGCGGGCTGTGAGCGTACTTTCATTGAGCCAGGCGTGATGCTCTTTCCATCCGGCCACATTGGGCGGATTGAAAACCTCCTGACCCAGCAGGTAAGACCAGTAATAGAGGGCATTCCACCAGTTATTGGCCACCTGAGGTGCCGACACCCCGGCACTTTTCAGAATACCGAGCATAGACTCCAGCGGATTTTTCAGGCGGGCATTGATGAAAGACTCCTCGAAAAAGTGTTCACTTTTCACCAGCTGTTTGATTACAGGCATCAACTCCCAGTTACTGTTCCTGAAAGTTTGGGCAAGACCGGCGATAACTTCATTATCGAGGCGGGCGGCTACGAAATGTTTGTACAGCTTGCCGGTTATATAATGAGAAACCTGGGTTGCCCTGGCAGAGAAGACCAGGTTGTGAGCGGTGGTATAGTTGTAATTGGCTGTTTGTCCGAAAATGGTTTTCGACCCGTTATCGTGTTTGGCCGGATCGAAATAAGGCGGAGTACAGAGATATTCGTTTGCGCGCCAGCCCGTGAGTGCGCGCGACATTTCCACGATATCCTGTTGAGAGTATCCGTTCCCCTCGCCCATCGTGAACAGCTCCATGAGTTCACGGGCATAATTCTCATTGGGGTTACCGGCAACATTATCATTTCCGTTCAGGTAAGAGAGCATGGCCCCCGACTTGCCCATTTCGCGGGTAAATACCCTGAAATTTCCGAAAGCATATTCGTGAATGAGCGAGAAATAATCCCACAGGTAGGCACTGCATCCGAACACATCCAGTTCCGTTACAAAGTGATTGTGCCAGAAAAGTGCCATTTTCGACCGGATGCCCTCGTCGAGCATTTCCTGCAGCCAGCGCCGCCGGAGCTCATCGCGGTGCGTAAAGATCAGATTGGGATCGGTGCTGGCGGCATACTCGTTCATCGTCCAGCCGCCCCAGTACGGCGGATCGGGTGTACCCAGATCAGCAGCAGCATCGAGCAGCTGATCTATCAGTTCGGAAGGCGACAATTGCAGTCCGGCTTCGATTTGCTCAACAGAGGCGCCGTATCCGAGCCTGCGGTACAGGTGCGCCACCCTGCGGGCATCCCAGGGTTTGGAAGGGGACGGAACATACGGTGCCAGCGGATCACTCAGAAAGGGAGCAGTATCGCCTCCGGAAACGTGTAAATTGAATGAAGACATAAATTGATTATTCCAATTTAAGTGCAATATTAGCAAATTTTATATCTTTAGCGCAAAATTTACGCCTATTTTAGTTTCATCAGTTTCCCATGCAGCTTCGTTTTATTGTCAGAACCATTTTTCTTTGCACAGTTCCATTCATTTCGGGCGCGCAGGAGGTTATTTTTTCGGAAAATTTCGATAGCGGGTGTTCTCTGCCACAGGGGTGGTCGGTGCAGATTGCCGGCAATCAGAATGCGGTATGGTATGTTGACGACGGGCTTCGGAACAATGATCAGAATGGTCTGAGCATGAACGGATCCTGTTTTCTGGTGATTGACGACGATGCCGTGGGCAACAACACACCTTCCTATACCTGCGATATCATCAGCGCACCGTTTGATATTTCCCACTTTCCGACCGTTTCCATGTCGGCCGATATACATTACCGGGATCACGCCCCTTCTGCCGAATCATTTCAGATACTGCTGTCGGATGAGAATGGCGAGCACGTATTGAGAACGTTCACCCAGGGCAACTCCACGGGCGACACCCTGTTTGAGTTCATTACCACAAAATTTGACCTTTCCTTCATTTCCGCTTCTGCCAACGCGAGATTGGTGTTCCGCTACAGCGACGGAGGAGGATTTGCATGGTGGGCCGCTGTTGACAACATCAAAGTTACCGGCAGTGGAAGCGGCTTCAATGTAATCAGGGAAACCTTCAATAACTGTTCCAGACCGGCTGGCTGGGAAACTGAGATTCTGACAGGCGACGATGACTGGCAGTTCGGCAGCACACCCAATCCGAAGGCTGCCGGAAAAAACCTGGATGGCACCTGCATGGCCTATTTCGACGATGATCTGCTGGGCGATTCGGCTGCCTTCTCAACTGTCAGGCTGATATCACCATGGTTCGACGGAACTCAATTCGGCAGGTTTGAACTGAATTTTGATGTAACTTACCGTTATTATCAGGATCGCTTTGCCGTTTATCTCCAAAAAAGCGACGGTTCGGAATATCCGCTATCAGAGGCTGAATCAGATCTGGGTGGTCCGCAACTGCCGGCTTATACACATATTTCGCTCGACCTGTCTGCTTATCGCGACCAGCAGATGCGGATCGTTTTTGAGTACGAAGACGGCCAGACGTGGGCCTGGTGGCTTGGCATTGACAATGTAAAAGTAACGGGGAACGGTGCAGCCAATGATATCTGCAGCAGCGCCAGAGTTCTTTACGACGGAGTCAGCTGTCAGGAAGAAAATACCTGGACAGCCCTTTTCGATGGTCCGACGCCCGAATGTATCAATAAACCGGGTCCGGCACTCTGGTACACATGGAAGGCAGGTTTCACGGGTACAGCTATTTTCAAAACCGGTGCCGACTTCAATGATGTAGTCAATATATATCGCGGCGATTGTGCTCAACTGGAGTCTGTAACCTGTCAGGATCGGGATGAACACGGATTTACTGGTGAAACAGCCCGTTTTCATGTAGTTGAGGGCGAACAGTTCAGAATCCGTGTATGTGGCAAGGAGGGTGGTTATGGCAAATCGAGAGGTAAAATGTGTGTCAGCATCCAACAGGAACAGAGTCTTCCCGTCGTACCTGCACATGATGACTGCGCCAGTGCCACACCTTTGTTACCCGGAATACCCTGCACTTTGGCGGTAAATACAAACGGGAACACCGACAGGATACCATCGCTGAACGAACTGGCAAGAGCAGACATCTGGTATCAGATTACTGCCCCGGCTTTACAAACCGGGGAGGTACTCGAAATAATCAGCAACTCGAATTTCTCCGACCTCATGACCCTGTACAGCGGTGGCTGCAGCGCACTTGCCGAAGTAGCCGGAAACCACAAGGGTGGCAGGCTGAGCTTGCAGCAGTTGAACCCGGGGGAAACATATCTGCTGCAAATTTCCGGCACTTTCGCTACCGTTGAAGGCAGCGTTTGTCCTGAAATGCAGGTCGTACAACGCGACGCACCCGTGAATGACCTTTGTCAGAATGCCCCGGAAATAATTGTCGGAGGCGATTGCATACAGGGAACCAACATTGGCGCGACATTCGCCGGACAAATGCCCGGCTGCGTCCCGACATTATCGGAAGATGTATGGTTTACCTTCAAGGCTCCGGCTTCGGGATTGGTCAGAATCAGCACCGGGGCAGAGTTTCAGCATATAATGGCCGTCTGGAAGGGAGCCTGTGATGCCATGAGCCCGGTTGCCTGTCACGAAAATCCGCTCCGATGCAACGGATATGTCACAGTTGGCGGTCTCACTGCCGGAGAAACATATTACCTCCAGATAGCGGCACAACACAGTGCCGCCGGCACTTCAACAGGCAACTTCTGCATCCGTTTGGCCGACGGAGGCTTACAACCAGACTATTTTCCACTCGAAATGATTGTGGATGAAAGATGCATGGACGTTGATGTTGCACGCCTCGATATCCATGTCGCCGGAGGAACCCCGCCTTACACATTGTATGGCAACCCGGATGGCGAATTGCTGCCTGCCGGAGCCACCTATTTCACCGTCGTGGAGGACGCCGGAGGGTGTCAGACCAGCTTCACAGGCGTGGTTGATGCCTGCTCGGGGAGTATCTGCAATCTGGCGGCCACCCTGGCGACCACCGACCCCAACTGCCATAATTCCAGCGACGGAAGCATCATTCTGACAGTGGCGAGTGGCACCGGACCATATCTGTATCTGTGGTCGGACGGAACAACAAACTCCGCCCTCACAGGCGCGGGAGCGGGTGTGCACAGTGTTACCATTACAGACGCCCTGGATTGTGAACTGATCCTGTCTGACACTATTCACAACCCTGATCCCGTTGTAATTGCGCCCCAGAACGTGGTACAGCCCTCACAAAATCAGCAAAACGGCGTGGTAGAGGTAACTGTCAGCGGAGTACAGGGGAGCTTTCAGGCCTTGTGGATGCACAACGGCAATGCTCTGCCTCCGTCGGGAACACCGAACCTGTACAATGCAGCAGCAGGCCATTACACACTGATCATCACCGATGAACGTGGATGTACTGCACAATTTGAAATCACCCTGACAGAAACCGTGACAGCCTTTGAGCCCGGCGAAGAGGTATTTGCCGAAATATTTCCCAATCCGGCGCATCAGAAAGCAACACTCGCGGTAGCATTCACCCAACCGAGAGATTTGTATATCTCCCTGACAGACGAGCATGGAAAACTGATCAGATACCTGATGGAAAAGCAGGTGCAGGAACAGAATATTCCACTTGACATCAACCAGTTGCCCGCCGGCACATACCAGTTGCGCATTGTAAGTGGTGAAGGACAAATGACGATGCAGCTGGTAAAACAGTGAACATTTGCCTGAACGGGGATGGCAGACTCCGGTTTCGTTGTGTACTTGACCTGGATACTGCTGCAACGGTAATCCCACCCGACGGGTTTCATCGGAAATCGGATACCATTGTCGCAACTTTTATTACAAAAAGGTGTTAAAAATGCATTCTACTTGTCCAAATGCGACCGGCCGGGTGTATCTCCGGGTGGTTGTACCAAATAACACAAAATGCATTCATCCCTCAGAGCAGCCGTAAACGATCTTGAACGTCACAAGCGATTAATCAGAATCAGGGAAGAGGTCAATCCTGACCTTGAGATGGCCGAAATTCACCGGCAGATATTTGAAAAACAGGGCCCTGCCATTCTGTTCGAACGAGTTAAAGGAAGCCCATTTCAGGCCGTCAGCAATATTTATGGCACCTTTGAGCAGACCGCTTTTCTTTTCAGACACACCCTTGAAAAGGTCAAGCGCGTTATTGAGCTGAAAAAAGATCCCATACAGGCACTCAGAAATCCGCTGCACTATTCCGGTGCTCCGCTCACAGCCCTGTCGGCACTGCCGATGAAAAGCCGCTTTGGTGCGCCCGTCACCTGGGGTACCACTACAATTGACCAGTTGCCGCTGGTAAAGGGGTGGCCTATGGACGGCGGTGCATTTGTCACCATGCCACAGGTATATACCGAAGACCCGGACAGGCGCGGGCCGATGAATGCCAACCTCGGCATGTACCGGGTACAGCTGAGCGGTAACAACTACGAGATGAACCGGGAGATCGGTATGCATTACCAGCTTCACAGGGGAATTGGCGTGCATCATGAAAAATACAACCGGCTTGATGAACCCTTTCATTGCTCCGTCTTTGTTGGCGGTCCCCCGAGCCACGCTTTCTCGGCCATCATGCCCTTACCGGAGGGACTCAGTGAACTGACATTCGCAGGAATGCTGGCAGGCCGCCGCTTCAGATATACCTGCCGCGACGGGCATTTTCTGAGCAGTGATGCAGACTTTGTGATAACCGGAGAGATACAGAAAGGGGTAAAAAAGCCGGAGGGGCCTTTTGGCGACCACCTGGGCTATTATTCCCTCACCCATGATTTCCCGGTGATGAAAGTTCATCAGGTATGGCACAGAAAAGATCCACTCTGGCACTTTTCAGTTGTGGGTCGTCCGCCCATGGAAGACAGCAGTTTTGGTTGGCTTATTCACGAGCTTGTGGCCCCGCTCACGCCCCAGGAATTTCCGGGATTGAAGGAATTGCATGCCGTTGATGCCGCAGGCGTGCACCCGCTGTTGCTGGCCATCGGGCATGAGCGGTACATGCCCTTCCGCGAGCGCGCACCCGAGGAGATACTCACCATCGCCAACCGCATACTCGGAACTGGTCAGACATCGCTGGCCAAGTATCTGTTCATAGCTGCTTCCGATGACAATCCGAAGCTCGACACACACGACATACCGGTATTTTTCAGGCACGTCATGGAGCGCGTTGACTGGCGTCGCGACCTGCATTTTTATACCCGTACCACCATAGACACGCTGGATTACTCGGGCTCTGGCTGGAATGCCGGATCCAAGGTGGTGGTTGCCTGCCGGGGCGAGAAACTCCGCGAGCCGGCTACAACAGTTCCGGCATCACTGCGACTGCCCGAAGGATTCGGGAATCCACAGATATGTCTGCCGGGCATCATGGCCGTTGAGGCGCCGGCTTTCACAGCAAATGCGCCGGGACGGGTGGAGGCAGAGCGTTTCTGTGCGGCTATGGACAGCCAGGAACTGACGGACGTACCGCTCATCATTCTCACCGACGACAGCAGTTTCACAGCAGCCACCCTGAATAACTACCTGTGGGTTACCTACACACGTTCCAATCCGAGTCATGATATATATGGTGTGAAATCTTTCACAGAAGACAAGCATTGGGGATGTCGTGGCTCTCTGGTGATTGATGCCCGGAAAAAGCCGCATCATGCACCAGAGTTAATCCCTGATCCGGATGTTCAGCGCCGTGTTCGGGAGCTTTTGAAAAAATATGGTTACGGTGATTAATTTTTTTTGAAAGATATTTGGTTGTCTGAACCAGATAATATTATCTTTGCAGCGCTTTCGCAAGAAGGCCCGTTCGTCTAGGGGTTAGGACGCATCCCTTTCACGGATGAAACACGGGTTCGATTCCCGTACGGGCTACTTAGACAGTTTATAAACCCTTGTAAGTGAATAACTTGCGAGGGTTTTTTCTTTTC
>JBDLWO010000269.1:0-24138 GCA_039804245.1 Bacteroidota bacterium | reverse complement strand
CGGTCTGCCACCGCCCTGATTGGTTATATTTTAAACGAGGCCCCCAAACATAATTTTCTGGTCACTGTGGGTGACGCCGATATTGAGCTGGCGCGCCGAAAAGTGAAGGACCACTCGCACGGGCGCGCGATCTGGCTGGATGCCTCCAAGCCCAATGACCGTCGAGAGGTGATTGCACGCCACGATGTGATTGTATCGCTGCTGCCGCCACAGATGCACCTCGAGGTGGCGCAGGACTGTATTGCACTTGGAAAGCACATGGTGACCGCCAGTTATGTTTCCAAACAGGTGTTCCGCCTGGGCGACGAAGCCCGGCAGCGGGCACTGGTGTTCATGAACGAACTGGGTCTGGACCCGGGTATAGACCATATGAGCGCCATGCAGCGGATTCACCAGATCAAGAACAACGGGGGTAAGATAAACGCGTTCTATTCTTACACCGGCGGACTGGTTGCTCCCGAAAGCGACGACAATCCTTGGCACTACAAGTTCTCCTGGAACCCGCGCAACGTCGTGCTGGCCGGTCAGGGTACCGCACAGTTTCTGGAGGATGGAAAACTGAAATACATTCCGTACCGCCGCCTGTTCCGCCAGTACCGCAATGTGGAAATTCCGGGCATGGGAGAATGGGAAGTGTATGCAAACAGAGACTCCCTGATGTACAAGGAAGCCTACGGATTGCAGAATATCCGCACTATGTTCAGGGGAACAATACGGCACAAAGGCTTCTGTGATGCCTGGAATGCACTGGTGCGCATCGGCCTGACCGATGCCACTTTCCCGATTGTGGACAGCGACAAACTCACCTATCACGACCTGATGGAGGCCTTCCTGGGTATCAGTCAGCACGCAGGATCCGTCAAAGACCGCGTGGCCAAAATGATTGAAACCGATCCGGACAGCGATATTATGCAGAAACTGGAATGGCTCGGACTGTTCAGCAAGCGGAGAATCAAGCTGCAGAATGCAACGCCTGCACTGATCCTGGAAAATCTGCTCCTTGAAAAGTGGGCACTTCAGCCCAACGACAAGGATATGGTCATCATGCAGCACGTTTTTGAGTACGAGCAGCAGAGAAAACGCCGCAAAATGACCTCCACACTGGTGATGAAAGGCACCAACAGCGAAGAAACAGCCATGTCCAGACTGGTAGGGCTGCCACTCGGTATTTTTGTGAAACTCCTCATGATGGGCAAAATATCCACCACCGGTGTCAATATCCCCACCATGCCGGAGGTGTATGAGCCCGTGATGGCCGAACTGGAAGACCACGGCGTTAAATTCATGGAGGAAGACAACCCGATGTAATATCACCGGGAATCACATCACCGTTCTCTTGCTCAGGGTGGTGACTTATCACCACACAATAATCGTACACGTCTGCATGAAATATATCCTGTTTTCGGCCATTACAGCGTTATTCGCTTTTTGGGTACCGGCAGTCCACGCTCAGAATTTCTACCAGCGCGCCATTGACATTCACTTCTACGAGCAGTCAACCGCCATGGAGCTGTTGCCCGACGGAGCCTTGCTGGCCGGATCTACCCGGCCGGGTAACAACAACACCATACTCCTTGTCCGGGTGAATGCAGCCGGAAATGTGATCTGGACGAAAACAATCAACGCAGGCGCCAACACCATTGCTGCCGATCTGGTGAAAACACAGGACGGAAATCTGCTTCTGGTGTACAACAACCTCGGAACCGCACCGGGTACGGCTACATCCGGTTGGATGAAACTGACCACCGACGGGACGGTGATCTGGGGCAAAAAATCAATCAGCAACTCACTGCTCTCGAGGGCAGAGCCCGCCAGCGACGGCGGTTTCTTCCTGTGCGGGATGAGTATCACCGGCGGCAGTACCCAGACAGCCATGGTGCTGAAGCTCGATCCGAATGGCACTATTGACTGGTCCACGGTGTTCGGTGAAAACGGAAGCAGTGTCGCATACGACTGCCATGAAGATGCTCAGGGCTTTGTGTACTGCTGCGGAGAAACCCGGGAGGCAACTGGAGCTGCCAAAGGCTTCTGGGCAAAACTGGGCCCCGACGGTGATCTGCTCGGTCCGGTTCAACGATATGGCAGCAACCAGAGCGACGGCTTTACCAGCATCGAGCCACTTGGGAACGACC
Source organism: Bacteroidota bacterium (assembly GCA_039804245.1). Classification (GTDB taxonomy): domain Bacteria; phylum Bacteroidota; class Bacteroidia; order Chitinophagales; family Saprospiraceae; genus M3007. Next base: position 22,006 of record JBDLWO010000269.1, on the reverse strand, counting down.
GCTCTTTGCTCGCAGGCTATACCCGCGGGTTTTCGGGCAGCAACTACAGCAGCGTGTTCACGGCTGTGGTGGATGCCAATGGCAATCTGGTGTCGTCATTTATTTATCAGCTGGATGAAACAAGCCTTACTGTTCAGGACATGGAGACCATTCCGGGTGATCAGTTTGTATTGTCGCTTTCTACACTGGTGGGCACCATCAGTCCGGCGATATTGCTCAAAATAAACGGGGCCGGCGATCAGCTGTTTGCGAGCCAGTACCGCGGAGGTGGCGAATCGGATGCCTTCCTGCGCGTGCGTAAAAACGGAAACGGCCTGCTGATGTCCGGGATTTCCGTCTTTAATGGTGATACCGATATTTTCATGGCCTCCACCGACCTGAATGGCAACTTCGATGATGAATTTTGCTGTCCGGCTTCTGTAAACCTCACCCGGCAGAGTGTAACCCCCACTGTCAAGGCGTTTGTACCGACGCAGACAGCTTTCTACGCGGTTCAGCCTCAAGTCCCGGCCGTTCAGGAGCTGCAGACTACCTCCAGAAGCCTCTGCAATGCCTTCGAGCTGGATTTCTCGCTTTCCAAAGACACGATTTGTCGCGGGGAATGTCTTGAAATTGTCAATACCGTAACTACGCCTGGTGTTAACTATACCTTTGAAGTACAAGGCGGAAATATTGACCCGGACACCCTCACCAAAGTATGTCATACTGACGGAGGGGTATTGTTTGTCACCATGACGGCCACGAGTGGCGGCTGTGTGAAGAAGCTCACAAAAAAAGTGAGTCTGGGTACCCGGTCTGATGACTTCCCGAACGCATTTACGCCCAACGGCGATAATTCCAACGATGTGTTCCTGCCCGTTTTCGGTTGTCCTGCCCTGACGCTGAATCTGCATGTGTACAACCGCTGGGGCAACGAGGTGTTTCACGGTACCGATCCGGCAGCGGGCTGGGACGGAAACGTGGACGGGCAGCCCGCCCCTTCCGATGTGTATGTCTGGGTACTCGAGTACGAAGTGGAAAGAGATGGCGTGCGTTCCACCCTGCAGGAGCGCGGACAGGTTACGCTCATCAGGTAATCCGGAACCTAGTCCTTGTACGGATCAAATATATCCTCAGCAGCCATGGCCACGCCAATCGGCCTGAGCCGGTGACACACCTCGATGGTTCCTGCGTGATATGAAAGCACCTCGTCGAGTTTTTTGTAGCACTCGGGGGCCTCGTCGGCGCCGCCACCCCGCAGTTCTACACCTGATTTCTTTACCGATTTTTTTACAGATTTCCAGTCAACTTCCCCCTGTGTGAGGTGCTCTACCCTGCCGTTTTTCCATTTCTTCTTGCCGGCAGCTTTGGTGCGGCTCATCACCCTGCCAGCGCCGTGCACCGTTGAATAAAGTCCCGCCTTGCTGTCCGGGGAGTCAATTCCGCGGACAACCACCGAGATATCAGCCATATTGGCGCCGATGAAGCCGTACTGTCCGGGGAAAGCCGGCGTAGCTCCCTTTCGCACCACATAGAATTTCTCGCCGAAATGCTCCTCTTCCCAGAGAAAGTTGTGGTGGTTGTGCACTTCGAACACGGATTTGCCGCCTAGGATACCGAGTACCTTGTCCACGACGATATCCCTCCCCGCGTACGCGTACTCACCCGCGAGGCGCATGGCCGCGAGATAATCCTGTCCGGCCTGTGAATCGGCATCAAACAGGATTGGCGGTGCGTCCATCCCGCCCTCGGCAACGTGGTCGTCGAAGGATTTTCCCCTGGAGATTGCGATAAAGCCGGTGGTGGTTTTGTGACCGAAACCGCGGGAGCCGAAGTGAACGCCGATCCAGAGCCAGCCATCTTCATCTTCAAAAAGATCAATAAAGTGGTTACCAGAGCCTACTGTGCCGAGTTGCGCCATCGCCATATTCATGAACTTCCGTTGTGGCGCGAATTCCGCTTTGGCGATATGATCGAATACCGGGTGATCAACAGGTTTCGGGTTGGGGCGACCCACACCGAAACCGATCTGTTTGAAAATTTCGTCCATGATCTTCGCCACGTCCACCTCGGCGGCGCGAAGATTGGTCTGGCATGCCTTGTTACCACAGGCGATATCGAAACCTACCCCTGACAGACTGATCTTGTCGCGGTAGGCCACTACCCCGCCGATGGGATGACCGTACCCGTAATGAGCATCGGCCGTTAATGCTGCGCGGTCGTCGGGCGAGGATTCACATTTTTTGATCTGGAGCACCGTTTTTTCATCAATAAGCGGTTCCCCGAAGATGTGCAGTTGCATAAACAAAAGATATTGAAAGACTGAAAACGGTAAAAACAGGTCAATAGTTCCCGCTTTTGCATAAAAGCACCTGGTTTGGGGTCACCTTCAAACTATTTTGAAAAAACTTTAATAAATGCTTGCCGGCAAGTCTGGAATTATATTACCTTTGCACCAGCTAAATCGCGGAGTGGAGCAGATGGTAGCTCGTCGGGCTCATAACCCGAAGGTCGTAGGTTCAAGTCCTGCCTCCGCCACAAAGAAAAAGCCTGCTGGAAACAGCGGGCTTTTTTGTTTTAATCATTTATGTCACTATTTGGACAGTAATTTATTATCAGTTACATATTTTTTCAATTCAATGGCAAGGATATTCGTCGCGTAAGAATTCCAGTGAGAATCTCCGTTAAAATAAAAATGGGCAGGATCTCTTGACAGTTCAGATCTCAGGTTGATGTTGTGGATACCGGCCTTACTCATGAGGTCGTGGAAAGTATCCAGAGAAGAAATGCCAAAAATTTCCGGATAAAGGGTTTCCTTGTCGGGAGCAATAATCACCACAAGTTCTATATGCCGCCCCTTGAGGATATCCCTTGTTTTCTGCAATTCACGGACAATCCCGTCAAGGAACTTGCGCTCATATAAAGTCACTTTGTTATTCATAAAGTGTATTTTCTTGCCGTTAATCACCTTTGAGTTGCCGTTGCTGATTCGTCCTATTCTCAACAGTACATTTTTATGCCATTCAATGTTAATATCTCTGAAATTATTTCCAATCAGAAAATCAAGACCATAGTATTTGTATGGCACTGTCTTGGTTTCATTATTGATCAGTTGCAGCGACAGATTTTTCCACGCCCCCAGATTTCGTTCAACTACCTCCAATACAATAATTTTGGGGGGTGAGATTTCTCCGAGTTTCAACAATTCATTGTAAACCTTGAACCCGCTACAGAATGCACCTCCGAGCGAGTAAGAGATATTCCTGTTGAACAATTCGTTTATTCTTGCCTGTAATCCACTGGATACATTATCGCGTTTACTGCGAAAAAAACTGTCGCCACACAATAATATTTCAGGAGATGGATTAGGCTGTTCATTCACAAAACGATACTTGTCCTCTATCAGTAATGCCGGATGTTCAATCAGCGGTTCACCAGAAAGATCGCCGGGAACTACATCCACGTAAGAGGTATCCCGCTTGCTTTTATGGGGAAGACCGGGGATCATGCTGTCATTATTCAGGTTAAAAGTAAAAGGCAACAGCTTGTCGCGAACCTTAAGTCGGTATAACCCCATCAGAATGTTGGGAGTGAGTGCAGCTAGTAGCACTACAAGGAATCTACACAAAAATTTCTTCATACTAAAACTGAAAATAAATGAATTCAACACTGCTTACGGCATCAAATATCCGGAGATGCATGATTATTAACGTCATAGCGACTACATATACTGAATACCTGACCATCCTGTTGTGATGAATTGTCAGTGAGCGTTCATCTCGCCTGAGCCTCCAGTCAATCAGTAACAGTGCCGCTATGTAAACCAAGATGATTTCGCCCTCACACTGGCTCAGGAAGCCTGCTGTATGTTGAAACAGGCCGCGAAAGATCCTGTTGATATAGTCAACCGCATGGCCGGCACTCTCTGACCTGAAAAATATCCAGGCAAAGGCAACGTAAACAAATGTTGCACCCATTTGAAATAGTTCTCTCAGGTTGGGAACAGATCGGTTGGCAGCAACCACATCTCCGCGATATTTTTTGTTCTGACCTGTCAGCAGCAAGGGAATGAACCCCAATGCGTGGATTCCTCCCCAAACGATGTATTTCCAGTTTGCGCCATGCCATAATCCACTTACGATGAAGATAACCACTGTGTTAAATACCGTGCGCAACTTGCCACCGGCAGAACCTCCCATCGGAATGTACAGGTAATCGCGAAACCAGCTGGTCAGAGAGATATGCCATCGCCGCCAAAATTCAGCGAGATTTCTGGAGAAATAGGGGAAACGGAAATTACTGAGCAGCTCGAAACCCAGTAACCGGGCGGTACCAAGTGCTATATCCGAGTAACCACTGAAGTCTCCGTAAATCTGGAAACTGAAAGCCAGCACTCCGATTATCAGCGTCGAATTGTCAAAATCCTGATAATTGTCAAAAATATGGTTGGCCGTATTACCCAGCGTATCCGCTATTACAACTTTTTTGAGTAGCCCCCACAAAATCAGCCGACAGCCGGAAACAGCCTGTTCATAACTGAACACCCGGGCCATTTGAACCTGAGGCAACAGATGGTTGGCGCGCTCTATCGGCCCTGCTACAAGCAACGGGAAAAAACTTACAAAAACAGCATATTCAGTGAAACTTCTGACAGGTTTGCGCAAATCCCTGTAGATGTCAAACACGTAGGACATGCCGTGAAAGGTGTAAAAAGAAATACCAACAGGCAGGACAATATGTAGCAACGGCAGATTTGTGCCAAGCCCCAGCAGCGAGAGCCCGGCAGCCACCTCTGAAATAAAAAAGTCGTAATACTTGAAGAAGGCCAGGATTCCCAGATTATTGATAATACTGAGCCAGAGAAAAATCCTGGCCTTCTTTTTATTCTGATTGCCAACCCCAAATCCGTACAGATAGTCAAGTATGGTACTGGCAATCAGCAGTAACAGAAACTTGTAGCTCCACCACCCATAAAAAAAGTAGCTCGAAGCCAGCAGGAATGTATTTTGTAATCTGACTGTTCGATTGAAAACCAGCCAGTACAACAAAAAAACGGCAGGCATGAAGGCCAGAAACTCAAGCGATATAAATTGCATCTTTAATTACAGTTCATGAGATCCCGGATTTGTAATCGTGCCAGCTTACGACTTGAAAGCCAATATAGCCGCTTTCGACTGCGGCGTTAGCGACAAACGGCCGCTGATGGCAGCGCGTTCAGACAGCAGCGTATCCCAGTGGTCTGTTCCTTCCCAGAATACTTTCTTGAGCGACTGGAGCGCATCCTGACTGTAGGAAGCCCATCGGGCGCATATTTTGTCCAGATATTCATCCATCTGTTCAGCAGTATCGAACACTTCCTGATACAGGCCATGCGATTTGCCCCAGGCGGCATCCCGCCATTCGTCGGGCGTGAGTGCCAGCTGCGTGAAGGCGGCCACACCGGTTTTGCGTTCTACGGCCGGACCGATGACGAACGGACCAAAGCCAACGGCGAGCTCGCTGAGCCGGAATGAGGCCCACTGGGTAGCCAGACAGATGTCGGCAGCAGCGGACAGGCCCACGCCTCCTCCCACCGATTTACCGTGCACGCGCGCGACCACCATTTTCGGGCATTTCCGCATGGCGTTGATTACGTTGCCAAAGCCCGAGAAAAAGGCCACACCTGTTTCCAGATCATTAATGGCCGTCAGTTCGTCGAAACTGGCACCCGCACAGAAGGTTTTATGTTCGGCACTGCGCAGTACCACCACTTTAACGGCCTCGTTGCGGCCGGCTTCCGTAATGGCATCTGCCAGCCCGGAAAGCAGGCGGGCTGGCAGACTGTTTTGCAGCGGATGGTAAAAAGTAATGTCAGCAACACCCTGGTCGTTGACTTCGGTGCGGACATAGCCTTGCAGGGTTGCATCCATTTTAGTTTCCTTTGATGGTCTCGAGCTGTTTTTTGATGGACTCGATATCGGTATCGTAGTTGTGGATGGATTTTACGTAGTCTTCCAGAACGGTCTGCGTGGGCGCAATGGAATCACCAGCCTGAGCCATCTGGAGACCCTTCAGCATGGACGACTGTTTGTTTTTCACATCGTTGAGCAGGTTCGTGAGTTCCAGCAGACGGGCCTTTTCCTCTGAATCAGGTGTTTTTGAGAGTTTTGATTCGATTTCACCGGCCAGCTGATCCATGGTATTCAGCACTGTCTGTGCATCACCTGCGGCAGTGTTTATCACCTCGGGCGTTACCTCGATTTTCGGGGCCTGTTCAGCCGTCTGTGCAGCGTCGGGAGTGTTTCCGGAATTCTGACAGGAGGCGATTGCTGCTGCTGTCAGCAGAGAGAATATGACTTTTTTCATTGAAATTGACTTTTGTTTCGGCGCAAAGGTAAGGTATCTGACGGTCAATTCAAGCCATGACCGATGTTGTGTTCGGATTCGTTTTGATTTTGGATTATTACCGGATTGTTATATCTTTAATGTTTTCGACACATTTTTTATAAAAAATAGATAGTATACAGAATTAGAGTGATAGCCTTCCTCGCACCCGCAACCTGAAGTTGTGAAGCCCGCAAGGGATGAAAATGTTGTAGTCATGCAAATCATTTCTCCAAGTTCGACACACATCCTTTGCAATTCGCCAGATCTTGACACCACGGATGCTATGTTCGACCACGAGCGCAGGGTTTTCAGCCACACATTCGCATGAGGTTGCTCCATCCCAAACTGGGTGGCCAAGGCCTACTATCTAGTTAAAATTTGGTGTATTCAAAAATAATACCCATGTTTGTATTCGTAATTCAGAACGATCGCCCTCCGGGCGGGCCGGTCGCCGGAATTCTACTTCCTGTAGCGCTGCTTTATTGTTGAATTGCTCAATAGCGCAGATTGCCCGCGCCCGCGTGGAGCCGGGCGTCATCACGGTGCTGCATATCGTGAGCGGGTCGGATGAAATATCCGGCACTACGATGACATCAAGCCGAGCCAGCTCACGCGCAAGCAGATAGACGCCTATGTAGCCGGGCTGATCAAAGAGAAGAACATCTCGGAGTCGCACCAGAATCAGATACTGAGTGCGATCAAGATGTTTTATGCGGAAGTGGTGGAGCATGAAGATTATCGTATCCAAAATCGCAGTTGGGGATCAGGAAAAAATCGCCGTCCGAAACGAAGGGTTTGATGGGACTTTCCCCGCCAAAATGAAGCAGATCACCGGTGCCCGCTGGTCGCCGGGACAACGGTGCTGGCATATTCCGTACACGCCGGAGACGTGGGAGCAGTTCAAGGGGGTATTCCCCGACTACGAGGTGGACCCGGAGAGTCTGCGGCAGGCTGGTTCGGTGCCAGTTGCAGTCAAGGAGGAAATGCCGCAAACCGCGCCCGCGCCTCGCCCGGAAAGCAGGCCGCTCAACCCCGACCCGGCTCTCTTGCGGCCCGATGCGGCCATCGGTATCAGCCTGTTGCCCGGTAACGCGCAGCACCTGGCCCTGCACCTGCCGCCGGACTTGGTGCCGAAGCACCTGCATTCCGTGAAGAACATCCACGGGCGGCGCTGGAATGCGGAGCAAGAGGTGTGGGAAATCCCTTACACCCGGCTCACGCTGCGTTTTCTGAGCAAGCATTTTCCGTCTGATCTGCTGAAGTGGGGCTTCACGCCCGCTGACGACCTGCCCGAACGCCTGCCCGAGCCGGAGCGCAACCAGTCTAAGCCAGACTTGGTGATACCGGCCAAATATGAGGCCGCCGTGGTCGCGCTGGAACAGGTACTGATGCTCAAACGGTACAGTTGGCGCACGGTGAAGGCGTACAAAAACTGCTTCCGGCAGTTTATTCGGCACTACGACGACATCCGCCCGCGCGAGATCACGCGCAAACAAATCAACGACTACCTGACGGTGCTCATCCGGGAGCGCAACATCAGCGTGTCGCACCAAAGCCAGATACTGAGCGCCATCAAGATGTTTTACATTGCCGTGGCCGATCAGGAAGACAAGGTGAAGGACTTATTCCAGCCCAAGAAGCAACAAAAACTGCCCAACGTGCTGCTCGAATCCGAGGTGGCTGCCTTGCTTCGCTCCGTGGACAACCCCAAGCACCGCTGCATCCTCATGCTCGTGTACTCTGCCGGCCTGCGCCTCGGCGAGGTCATCGGTCTGCGGCTCACCGATCTGCAACCGGAGCGGAACCGCCTCTTCGTGCGCGGGGGCAAGGGCAAAAAAGACCGCTGTACGCTGCTCTCCGAAAAGGTGTGGGAAAAACTGAAGGACTACATGGAGACCTGCGTTGATCTGCGCTACATTCAGGAACTCCTCGGCCACGAGAGCAGCAAAACGACTGAGATTTATACTCATATCACTCACAAGGGCTGGGATAAGATCAAAAGTCCGATAGATGACCTGAATATCTGAAAAAAAAATGGCTCTATGGCTTGGTCATGCCAAGCGAACGTCGTTACCTTTAGTACACCAAAAAAACGTTCCAATGGAGCACCCGTCCGCACCACGATTACAACCCGCGCCCCCGCTTCCGACGGCTCTGTCGGAAGCGGGGGCGCGTTCGTCCGTAGCGGGCTTACACGCACCACAACGGATAAGTAAAAACACGAAGTGCGTGATAAGTCCATCTGGGGTACTTATCACGAAGTGCGGGTTTGGGGATATCCGTTGTGGTGCGTGTAAGCAAAAGATAGTGCCAAAAATAGAAAAACAAAACGCGATACCAACAAAGAAAAAGGAGGCAACGGCGGACACCGTTACCTCCCGACTGACCCTTTTACCCCCGGAAGATGATCGAACCGGGTTATTGCCACGCTGGCAAAGAGATCAGAAACACAAAATTTCGCAAAATTATGAAAAAATTGATTTTTTGCCACCCTCGTAAAATTTTAAGCCTCTTACTGCTGCCGCTTGTTGCCTTTTGCCTCACAGCAAATGTTGCAAAAGGCCAGTCAGAATGTTACACACCAGATGGCCCAGGCAACGGCTTTGCTCCTTTAGCAAACTGTAGCGATTTTATCTTCGGCCTTCCTTCATCAGGTTGCGACAACTATATTAATTATGCTCCATTGCCATTTGCTCCGCATCATACTGCCATAAAAAACATTAGATTAGTATTTCATGTTTTTAGAAAGGACGATGGAACAGGCAATTTTCAAAACACCCCTTCTCATATTAACTTAATTGACCAAGTTGTTGCAGGGGTTAACGGAATTTATTCAAACGTAGAAATGATTAACGCTGCCAGCCAAGGGACAGCTTGTCCGCCCGGTTGGACCTATGACCATATTACAGATTCACGAATCAGGTTTACAAGGCACTCTGAAATTTTATTTCATGATGACTCAGACTACTACGCTCCCACTGGCGGTCAATCCGGGGTAGTCTCTGCATCTTGCGAAGCATATGATTTGTACGTAAAAAACAATGCTTCAATCTCAAATGAACTGAAGGAAAATTCAATTCATATATTTTTATACAACTGCCAGGATAACTGTAGTACCTGTGCACCCTGCGCCAATGGATTGGGGGGTGTTTCAATGGGTATACCGGTTGAAGAAGAAAAATGTATTGGGCTTTGGCGGTGGTATTTCTATGGAATTGAGCAGCCACTTTGGGATTTTTATGATAAAGCATCAGAGAATTTCGCCCATGAATTGGGTCATGCATTAGGGTTATACCATGTAAACCAGGACGATTGCTGTGACACGAATGGGAATCAGACAACCAGTAACGATTTGATGGCTACGAACGATCCTGCCAAAGCATTAACCGAATGTCAGATTGCAAGGATACATTACTTATTGGAGGGGAAATGTGGGACTGGAAATAGTTGTTCCGATGTTCACCAAGCCGTAATAACAGACTATTGTTCAAAAAACACCGCAGAAAATATCACCATACACACAGGGGAGCAAATTGTTTGGGAGACGCATCGAAAATTTTACTCGGATGTCATCGTCGAAACGGGAGCCCAGCTTACAATAAAGTGTACCGTTGGAATGCCCAACGGAGGAAACATTTTCGTCAGGAGAGGTGGGCGCCTTATTGTCGACGGTGGCCGCATCACGCATAATAGCAACTTATGGGACAGATGCGCCGATGGTAAATGGGCAGGCATTATTGTGGATGGCAACCCGGCTGGAAACCCGCACAGCCAAGCAATGCAAAGTCCCAATTATGTCATGCAACCCGCATCCGATCCGGGCATTGTTTTAGCCTTTAACAATGCTATTTTGGAAGACGCTACAATTGCAGTTAGCGCATTTAATATCAATGACTTCTTTAATTCAAACCTGTGGGGTGGCCTCATTTATTGCCAAAACACAACATTTCGCAACAATGCGATGAGTGCAGGCTTTGTCCCATACAAGCCCATAAATTGGAGCGGGTTTGAGACTTGCATTTTTATTATCGAAGACGGCACACCCGAATCGAGAGGCGTAGGCATGATTGGCGTTCGAGACATAAAGTTCAACAACTGCACCTTCAAGAATCACGCCTTATGGGGCATTGGCTCATGGGATTCTTCCCCAAAAGTAACAAAATGCACCTTTGAAAAAAATCATCATGGCATAAATGCCTTCGCATACCGAACGCTCTATTCTGTCTTGCAAATCGGCTCGGACGATGCCGCCTTCGGCAACACGTTTAAGGAAAATGGCGTCGGCATCTATACCGGCACCATCAATAACCTTAAAATTCTGAACAACATTTTCATCGCCAATGAATTTGATGCTTCCGTCAACGGGGAAGGGCAGTTTATTGTAAAGCATAATCAGTTTGGCGGCACGCTAGGGCTGGACTTGGTAAACACCTTGGATAAGTACAAAGAGGCCAATTGCAACTACTACGACAATTTTATCGGCATGGATATGTCGGGCGACAATTTTGGCTTGTACTTTAATCAAGAGGAGTTCAGTTCATCGTACGATGTTTTCCTGTCGAACGAAGGTGGCATTCCGGGTAAAATTATTGACCAAGGTGGAAATTTTAACGCCAACTGGTGCTATTTCACGCAAGGCAACATCCAACACATCAACACTACCGGCACGACAGAGCATTTCTTCTACTATCACCCTGATCCTGTTTTGTACCCGAAAACGCGCCCAAAATGTAGTCTGAGCAACCCGACAGGCTGCGTCGCTCCTAATAATTTTACCAACCTTCAAACATTTGGATACGATCCAGGTTGCCTTGAAAACCAGCCGCCGGAAGAAGAAGAACCCTGCATCACTTTTCCAACTATCCCTTGCCTCAATGCTGTGAACAATGAGATAGCAGTCGTCCAAAATGAAATCAACCAAGGAAACAACTCACCGGAGAAACAGCGGGCACTGCGTCGCTTGACTTTGAAAAAATCCGGGATTTTCTGGGGAATAATTGACCGCTATCTCGGAGAAAAAAATTATGCACAAGCAGAGCAACTGCTTACTTCCGAAGGCACAACTGCCACAAAAAGGGCTATGATTTTGCTTAAATCGGAGCGGGAGCAATACCCCGAAGCGCAAGCGCTGCTCAATGCCTTCCCGGCACAGGAAATAGACGACCAGTACTTCAAAACCGTTCAGCAAATCAACCTGAACAGATGGCAGCAAGGCGCAGCCTTTGTGCTATCAGAAGCCGTCGAATCCACTTTGAACACAATCGCCACTTCCTCCTATCCATCTGGTGCGTATGCAAAGGGGATGCTCTCTGAACTCAAAAACCGCATTTTTGAGCCAACCATGCCGATACCTCCAAGTGAGCGAAACGCGCAGGAGCAAAATCCAAGAATGAAGGAGCCCTTGACCGTAGTGCCCAATCCTGCGACGGAGCGAGCGGATATTGTCTTGCCCCAACAAATGAGGGTTAGTGAAAACGCCCAGCTCATTATAGTAGATACGCGTGGCTCAGTCGTGCAGTCCCTTCGGGTGCCTCAAGACGCTCGCTCGGTCACGATTGACTTCTCCCGCTATGCTTCAGGCATTTACTTCGCCATACTTACAGATGGAGACGAAGTGCCTTTGCAAACCAGATTCGTCGTATCCCATTGATAACTCATCCAGAATCACCCTGTCGGGGAGGCGCAGCAACGCGCATCCCCGACCTTTTCTATTTGCTATGAAAAAATTGCCACTGATACATATAATATCTTTGTTCTTGTGCCCGCCCATGATGGCACAGGTCCCTTTCAGCCAGTTTTACGAGTTGGAGAACCCCAACAACCCTGGCAAAAACTGGAGCCACGCTTTATTGGCACATGAGAATGGGTTCGTGCTATTGAACGGCGGAAATTGCAACGGCAATTCAGAAGCCTGTGGCGGCGTGCATATCATTGATTCTAATGGCGAGGCATTGGAAAGAAAGCCATTTGATTTCTTTGAATACCCCCCTTACCCGGCATTTGACATCATCGCTACCTCAGATGGACATTACCTCACCTCGGGGCTTGAAGTTTTGCCAGGTACAAGCCCACCGGATTACAATAAACTGCGGATGTGGATGATGAAAATAAAACCCGATGGCGACACGCTTTGGGTCAAGCGGTACGACGACCCTGTCGAAGACGATGAGGATGCCAACAACATATTGGAAGCGTCCGGCAAGGACGGTTATTTTCTGCAAGGCGATGTCGGCAAAGACTTTCATTATTCCTATAAAGCACTTATCCGTACCGATTTGCACGGAAACGAACTTTGGCGAAAAAAAATCAAAAACGGCAACACTTACATGAATCGCGGCAACATGGTTTTGCTCTCTTCAAATGACAAGATAGCAATGGCATATGAATCGGGGCCGGGCGTAGGATATTTTAAAACTTGGGTAAGTCTGCTTGATACTTTAGGCAATGAACTTTGGTCAAAAGCGCTTATTCCTACAACCTCTGCTCCTTGGGAACCCATCATACAAGAGCTTCCATCCAGCAATCTGTTAGTATTATGTAATGCGGATACGCTAGTCTACCCTGACCAATTTCCACCTGTCCCGTATTTTTATGAGATTGATACATCCGGTAATATTCTTCGGGAAGGCAATCTCAATTCTGCTGAAAAAACACAGTTGGTCAACCAAATGCGCATCAGCACTGACGGCAACATCTTGATAGCCGGAAAGTACATAGACCACATCACCGACAAACAATCCAGTTGGATAGCCAAAATAGACTTGTCGACCTGGCAGCCTATTTGGCAGCGCTTCTATGCTTTGCCTCAAAATATCGCAACTAACTTGTACGGCGGCTTTAGTGACATCGTGGAAACGCCGTGGGGCGGTTTGGCCTGCGCCGGGAAAATGACCCACGAACTTCCCGGCGGAGGGATAGGCGACACCGATGCCTGGCTGCTCAGCCTTGACTCAGAGGGTTGTTTTACGCCCGGCTGCGGTACGGACTACATCATTTTGGATGCAGGAGAAATTGTCCCTATTGGGTCATCATCTCAATTTATTGTGTTCCCAAACCCGGCAGAAAAGGAAGTTTGTGTGCGACGTTTGACAAACGAACCATCCGGCGACATCGAAATCTTTGTGTTCGACGCTTATGGAATAAAAGTGTCAGATTCCTTTCTGGGAAAGGGGGTGCTGGACACCAAGCTTGATGTAAGCAATCTGCCGGCGGGTGTTTATTTCATTCAAATTACATCCGGCACACAGACGCTCCAATCCAGCAAACTATTCAAAATCAAATAAATATCTCATGAAGAACAAGGTCTTAGTATTCGCTTTTACCTGCTTTATATTCCAAGCTTTTGCTCAAACCTTCGCCCCCGTAGGCTCAAAATGGGTGTATTGCTATGCCGTGAATGCTGAGGGCGGCGCGGAAGGCTATGACACTTTGGTTGTAGTATCTGTCGCAGAGACCCACTTCGACACCCTGCCTTGTCGTGAACTTCGAGTGACATATTGTTATTCTTGGGGTGCATTCGGCTGCGGGTTGGTATCAGAAGTCACCGTTTGTCAAGATAATAAGAAGATTTATTATCAGGAGGGTGATTCGCTATATCTGTTGTATAACTTTGGCTCGATGCCGGGTGACACCTTGCGAATCCGCTACCCAATGGTACTCGACACCTTCAACCAATCGGCGGTGGACTCTGCTTTCTATGCAAGCCCTTCCCGCCCCTATTTTGACATATTGATATTGGATACCACGACGCTTGACCTGAATGGCCAAAAGGTATGGGCGCAAACCTTTTCCGAGGTCGGGAATGATGGCCCATTCCTGCCTTCTTGGTACAGCGGCCAATTTTTAGAAGACATTGGCAGCACGGCCGGTTGGCTTTTTCCTCGAGCTATCAACGCTTTGCAGGAAGAGCATATTCCAATGAATCTCATGTCGTTTAAAAGCCCGGCCTTGAGTGGTAATTTTTTGAATCTTAATCCTTTTTGCCAGACAACATCTTCAAAGGAAGGCACAACCATATTTGATATAAGGGTATGGCCAAATCCCGCAAAAGCAATGCTAAACATTAAATTGCCCATATCAGGCGAGGCAGTTCAAGCCCAAATATTTGACGTAAGCGGGAAAATGGTTGTGACTGCAACGATGCGAACTTCCGATAGCATACAGGTAAACATTACGGGCTTAAAACAGGGAGTTTACTTGTTCAAGGTAATTGTGCCGAATCGAGGAATTGCGACAGGAAGATTTATAGTCGAATGAGTGTTTATTAGATAGTATACAGAATTAGAGAAATAAGATGACGCGCACCATACCTTAGCGGGATGGAAGCGTTACGATACCGAGACATTCGTGAGAAAAAGGATCGAGTCCTCCGTCTCACAGGATTTCAACCGGAAGAATTCGAGGCTTTATGCGCCAAATTCACACCGGTATGGGAAAAATACATCAAAAACACCACGCTTGAAGGGAAACCCCGGAAGCGGCAGGTAAAAAAGGAGCGTAAGAACTCCATGTTGCCTACCACTGAGGACAAGTTGTTGTTTTTGCTGTACGAACATAAAAACTACCCTACGCAAGAGGCCTTGGCCACCCAGTTTGGGATGGAGCAACCTCATGCGAATGTGTGGCTGAAAACCCTGCGCCCATTGTTGCAAGAAACCCTCCATCGGGAAGGCGATTTGCCGCAACGTGTTTCAGAACGCCTGAACAAGGCCATCGGAGATCGCAAACGGGTGATCATTGACGGCGTAGAACGGCCTATCTTGCGTTCTGGCGACCACGAAACGCAAGAAGAGGAGTTCAGTGGTAAAAAAAAGACATTGCGTTAAGAACGTACTGATTTCAGGCGACGATCAAAAGATTATTGTGTGTAGAACTTGGAGAACTGATTTGCGTGACTACAACATTTTCATCCCTTGCGGGCTTCACAACTTCAGGTTGCGGGTGCGCGGAAGGCTATCACTCTAATTCTGTATACTATCTATTGTATATCAGTTATTTGTGTAAAAAAAATGTTTATTTTGGGTGTCCCAGTGTCGAAAACAGGAGTCTTCTGACGGTCAATTCAAGCCATGACCGATGTTGTGTTCGGATTCGTTTTGATTTTGGATTATTATCGGATTGTCATATCTTTATATCCTCAAATGAACACCCGTGACCCATTCATAAGTATCACCTGAAACCCTGCCATCATGTCAAAAAGGAAACATATCGGGATGCCTGCCGTTCAACCCGTTGGCCCGCAACATACCCCGCTCCGCGTACTGGCCGTATTTGCCCTCGGTCAAATGGGCTGGTCGCTGGCCAGTTTCGGAGCCGGCAACCTGCTTGTTTATTTTTATATGCCACCTGAGCAGGGTATTTCATCCTTCCCTTCCTACATTTATCAGGGACCGGTCTTCTGGATTCTCACGCTGGTGGGGCTACTCAGCGCGCTGGGTCGCCTGCTCGATGGCGTCGCGGATCCGCTGATTGCCTGGTGGAGCGACCGCAAAAAGGCGAGATCAGGCAAGCGCAGGTGGTTTCTGCTCAGGGGGGCCATACCCCTTGCCTTCTTCGGGGCGCTCATTTTTTTCCCGCAGAGCGAGGCCGAATCAGCTACCAATTTTGTGTGGCTGGCGTTTTGTCTGATTTTCTACTACCTGTTTTTTGCCTTTTATGTGATACCGTACAATGCCCTGATGGCAGAGCTGAGTCACAGCAGGGAGGATCGCATGCGCACGAGCGTGGTGGTATCCGTCGCCTGGGCACTCGGTTTCGTGCTGGGCAATGGTGTTTACATACTGAAGGGGTATTTTGAGGACGCAGGGATGCGGTCGCCCGAGGCCTTTCAGCAGGCCATTATGTACCTGCACATAGCGGCAGCCGTACTGATGCTGATTCCTGCCCTGTTTGTGAACGAGAACAAATACGCACACACCGTACAGGACACACAACCATTCTGGCAGTCGCTGAAATCAGTAGCTGCCGACCGGAACTTCAGGTGGTTTCTGACCTCCTATTTCTTGTACTGGCTGTCGCTCACCTTCATTCAGATGGGAGTAAGCTATTACGTTACCGTCCTGCTCGGACTTGACCTGAGCATGGCATTTATGTTTTCACTGGCCAGCTTTGCGGGCAGCTTCATCCTGTTTTTTCCGGTGAAATGGGTTACCGGTCGCGTAGGCAAGAAGGCGATGTTGTCTGCATCGTTCATCATTTTTGCCTCCATTTTCCTGATTACCAGTGCCAGCACCATGATTACCTTCCCGAAGGAATGGCTATTGTACGGCATCGCAGGACTGGCCTCGATACCGCTTGCAGTATTCGGCGTACTTCCGAATGCGATTGTTGGCGACGAAGCCGACTATACCTTTCGTACAACGGGACAATCAGTGACGGCCATGTTTTACGGCGTCACAGCTTTTACCATGAAGCTGGGGATCTCCATAGCCAATCTGGTCTTTCCGTCGCTGCTGCTTTTCGGGAGGAGCACAGCCGATCCGCTGGGTATTCAGTTTACCAGTCTGGCGGCAGCTGCGTTTTGTCTGATGGGCTGGGTCAGCTTCAGAAAGTACGATCTGCGTTGATGCTGCGAATTACTGGATGGGCTCCACGCGGTAAACGATATAATCCGTTTCACCCTGCCAGATAAAGGCATCAATCAGTTCGTGGTAGTACAGCTTCACATTTTTGCCTTCGAAATTCTGCAATTCGTGATAGACATTGGCGTCACTGACAGAAAAATCGAAGATACTCTCCTTGGTCATCATCACGCTGCCTCCGAGGTGCAACTGGCCCTCAAAAGTTTTGAAGATGAGTCCGCGTTTGGATATTTTGAAAAGCACACCGCTGCGGGAGCCTTCGCTGATCGTGTAAGTGCGGTAGAAATAGTAAACCACTCCGAAAAGGAGGAGGAGAACAGTTGAAAAAAGCAGGGTTTTGCGGGCGATATTGCCGGCTGTTTGTCTGATAAGACTCATTATTTGCGGTGTTTTCAATGAAAAATCTTCAAACGCCCTTTTTGCTGCCCCAGATCTGTACGTGCAGCCTGTCGGAAAAGCGGAAACCGTATTCCTTGCAGATATCCACCAGCCACACGCGCCTGTGCGCGAGCGCTGATGCGGAAGTCCCCTCCGGCATCAGCCAGACTTTCTCTTCGGAGATCCGGTAGGTGTTGGCAATTTCCAGTACCTCGGCCAGATCAGCTGCGTCTGCGATCACAAATTTAAAGACTGATTTCGGACTTTGCGCAAAAAAACGAAGTACATCGGGTTTTTCCCTCAGTTTTTTCGGATTGTTGCTGTTGGAGAGTTTGGGCGACACGTTATACTGGTCAATAAGGGCATCGAAATTGGCGGCCGGGGCGATGGTTCCGTTGGTTTCTGTTTCAAACTGGACGCCCGGGACAAGGTCTTTCAGCAGCAGCATGAGTTCGGACAGCCGCTCCTGCTGCATCATGGGTTCTCCGCCGGTCAGGATGATATTTTTACAGCGGTAAGAGGCTGCTTTGGCGGCAATGTCCCCTACCTCACATTCGGCGATCCATTCGTCCATACTGAACTTGCGGTACGACGGATCGGCATCACTGACGTGTTTGAAGCGGGTGCCCTTCCAGTTCCAGGTATAATCGGTGTCGCACCATATACAATGCAGATTGCAGAGCGAGGTGCGTATGAAGACTGAGGGTACACCTGTGCTCTTGCCTTCTCCCTGAATGGAGTAAAAAATCTCGGGTTCACCGTTCAGTCTGGCCAGTTTGAGCAGTTCCTTTTTCATGGGGCAGAGAACAGCGCCGGGTGGTTCTTTCTGATTTGTGCCATATCACCGGCGATGAACAGCAGCGGATGGTTAAAAAGATCTTCAAGAATATGACCGGGGAAAACAAAGGCTCTGTCGCGGAAGATCTCCCGGAGTTCGGCTGAATCGAGCACTGAAACCTGTGAGGCATACTTTTCGGAGTCTTCGAAGCACCGCTGAAGCCTTTCAATCAGAAACTCCAGGTCGCGCACCCAGACCAGTGCTGTGTCGGGGAGTACCTCCAGCAGCGATGCCTTTTCATCCCGTTTGAACTGCGTGTTCAGGTTCGGGACAATCCTGAGTTCGCTGAGCTGCTGGATACTCAACTGCGTGGTGGGGTCAAAAGTGCGGAGTGTTTCCACTTCTTCATCAAAGAGTTCAATCCGGTAAGGCAGATCGTTGCCGAAAGAGAACAGGTCAATAATGCCGCCCCGCACGCTGAACTGACCGGGTTCATACACGAAATCGGATCTTTCGAAGCCGTACGTAACCAGAATTTCGATCATGTAGTCCACATCGAGCTTCTCTCCCTTGCGCACCTGAATCAGGTTTTGCTGCACCACCTCGGGTTTTACCACCTTTTCAAACAGCGCTTCCGGGTAGGTTACAATAACCGATACCCCCGACTGCATGGTGATTTTGCTGATTGTTTCAGAGCGCTGGAGAATCTGTGTCTGACTGAGGACATCGAAAGCGCGCGGTTTTTTGAAAGAATCAGGAAAAAAGAACACATTTGACCTGCCGAGCATTCCCTCCAGGTCGTTCAGCCTGAAAGCGGCCTCCTCCTTGTCGTTGGCAATAACCAGGTGGATACTTCCTTGTCCGCGGCGGTAGTTGCGGGCGATGGAGGCCATTACAAACGACTCGAGTGCGCCCGTGAGTCCGGCCACCTGAATCCTGACCGGTGATTCGTCCTGGTTCAGTCTGTTGATGACCGCATTCACAACGGGATGCGTGTCAAAACGGCTCAGCAGCAGCCCGAGATTGTCCATAATCAGTTAGTGAACTTGTACCCTACCCCGCGGATGGAATGAAAAAACCGGGGTTCTCTGGGTTCCTCTTCAAAATACTTTCTGAAGGCCAGAATGAAATTATCAATCGTGCGGGTGCTCGGGTAAACATCGTAGCCCCACACCGACTGCAGGATTTGCTGCCGGCTGACCACTTCATTCCTGCGGTCAATGAGCAATTTGAGCAGCATGGCTTCTTTCTTGGTCAGCGTAATCGCTTCGCCCCGGAAGGTACCTGCCTCGAAGGTTTCGAAGTTAATTTTATTGCCACCGAACTCGTAAAAAGCGGGCCCTTCTCCCCTGGCGCGCTGACTGCGCTGCAGGAGCTTGGATACCCGGAGCTGTAGTTCTTCCAGGTGGAAAGGCTTGGTCAGGTAGTCGTCGGCTCCTTTTTTCAGTCCGGTGATGCGATCCTGGGCAGTATCCTTGGCGGTTAGCAGCAGAATAGGAACATCAGGATTCGTCAGTCTGACCTGTTCGGTGATACTGAAACCGTCCATATCGGGCAGCATGACATCCAGGAGGAGCAGGTCGAAATGCTGACCATGGATCAGTTCGACGGCTTTTTTCCCGTTACCTGTGCATACCACCTCGTAGCCGTCAAGCTCAAGATTGAGCCTGACGGCGTCGCGGATGCTGTCTTCGTCTTCTACAAGCAGAATTCTCACCAGAGAAAAATTTAGTCCATTTCGAGATCAATATTCACCTGTTCGTGCCAGGGCAGGCCGTCGAGGTTGAGGCGTTCCATGAACGGGTCGGGGTTCATTTCCTCCACGTTGAAAACGCCGGCACCCTTCCAGGTGCCTTCCAGAATCATGCGTGCGCCAATCATGGCAGGCACACCGGTAGTATAGCTGACACCTTGCGTGCCGGTTTCCAGATAGGCGGCCTGGTGGCTGCAGTTGTTCCACACATAATAAGTGCGTTCTGCACCATCCTTCACCCCTTTGATGCGGCAGCCGATGCTGGTAAAGCCCGTGTAGTTCTCGCCGAGTTCCTCCGGTGCGGGCAGCACCGCCTTCAGGAATTCCAGCGGAACAATCTGCATACCGTTGAAATTGATGGGCTCGATACCGGCCATACCTATATTCTGAATCACGCGCAGGTGCGTGAGATACTGCTCACTGAACGTCATCCAGAAGCGGGCGCGGCGCAGCGTCGGGAAGTTCTTCACCAGACTCTCCAGTTCTTCGTGGTAGATCAGATAAGAGCGTTTCGGGCCAATTTCAGGGTAATTGATATCCTTCCAGATTTCATGCGGCTCCGTTTCCACCCACTGACCGTCCTGCCAGAAGCGACCCTTCTGCGTCACCTCGCGGATATTGATTTCAGGGTTAAAGTTCGTGGCGAAGGCCTTTCCGTGGCTGCCGGCATTGGCATCAACGATATCCAGCTCGTGAATTTCGTCGAAGTAGTGTTTGGCTGCGTAGGCTGTGTACACACTGGTTACACCCGGATCGAATCCGCAGCCGAGCAGTGCCATGAGACCCTTTTCGCGGAAGCGGTCCTGATAGGCCCACTGCCAGGAATACTCGAATTTGGCTTCATCTTTGGGCTCGTAGTTGGCGGTATCCATATAGTGAACCCCTGTTTCGAGGCAGGCATCCATGATGGGCAGGTCCTGATACGGGAGCGCCACATTGACAACCAGTTCGGGCTTGAACTGACGGATGAGTTCCACCGTTTCAGCCACATTGTCGGCGTCCACGCGGGCGGTTTCTATTTTCTTGCCGCCGTAGGCAGCGTGAATGGCATCAGCGATGGCATCGCACTTGGATTTGGTGCGGGAAGCGAGCATGATGTCGCCGAAAACGTCGCGGTGTTGAGCGCATTTGTAGGCTACTACCCTGCCTACGCCACCAGCGCCGATGATGAGTACTCTTTTTGACATGGGAAAAGGTTGTATTTTTCCTGACCGGAAAACTGCTTTTAATCTTGATAAACAAGCAATTAGGCCAGATTGTTGAATTTAGGGCCGCAAAATTAACGAGAATTCGGCGTTCTCTTTTCATTAATTTTGGTCAGCGGCATAAATTCGCCCCTCGCAAACCAATACTCATCAGAACCCGTGCGACCCAAAACAATTCCTTTACTGAGAGATATCTCCTTCAATCCGGCAGAAATTGAAGAATACGTTCCCATGCAATCGCTGCACACGATGGTTTTCGACCGTTTTTGTGAGGATGGGTGGACGTACTGGGCCGACGTACTTTTCCGGCGAAACTACTGGGAGTGGCGCGGAAGGCAATGCCGCGTGATACTGTTGCGTATCAACCTGAAGAACTTTGAGTTCAGCAAAAGCCAGCGAAAGAACCTGCGGAAAAACAGCGACCTGACCGTGTTGAGGCGCACGCTGCACATACAGCCCATGCACGAGGAACTGTTCGAACGGCATGCCCGGCGGTTCACACACAACCGCCCTCACAGTATCTACGGGTTTTTCAGTTTTTTCAGCAGTATCATGCCCTGTTTCGGGATAGAGTTCGATGTTTACAAGGACGACCGGCACATCGCTTCCAGCTTTTTTCACGTAGGAAGAAAGAGTGTGGCCGGAAATTACGGCATTTTCGAGCCGGAGGAATGGCAGCGCGGACTGGGCACCTTCACCATGCTGAAAGAGATTGAATTTGCCATCGAACAAAAGCGCTCCTATTATTATCCCGGGTTCATTTACGACATTCCGAGCGAGTTTGACTACAAACTCAACTTCAACAACCTGGAGTATTTCGACTGGTGGGGCAACTGGTACCCCCTCGAGCGCCTGCCCGTGCGCGAGTGGAGAATGGATGCTGGTTTGTAAAGGCGCCCGGAGCGTATGACGGGGCCTCGATTTAAGACACGACTGATTCCAGTTTCAGTCCCAAAGAGGCACGACA